>JABWBV010000102.1 GCA_013359445.1 Anaerolineales bacterium
CTACGCCCTCCAAACCGTCACCGAAGGCAACGAACACGTCATCCGCGCCCGCTTTGCCGACGCCAATTTCTTCGTCCGCAACGACCAAAAACGCACGCTCGAAGAATTCCTGCCCCAACTGGACAGCCTGACCTTCCAGGCCAAACTCGGCTCGATGCTGGACAAAACCCGCCGGATCGAAGACCTGATCATCGCCCTGGCCCCCAAAGCGAACCTCTCCCCCGACGAAGAAACCACCGCCCGCCGCGCCGCCCACCTCTGCAAAGCCGATCTCGCCACCGAAATGGTGGTGGAAATGACCTCTCTGCAAGGCACGATGGGCAAATACTACGCCCTCCGCGCGGGTGAACCGGCCCTGGTCGCGGAAGCGATTTTTGAACATTACCTGCCCCGCTCCGCCGGAGACATCGTCCCCAAATCCCGCGCCGGGTTGGTGATCGGGATTGCCGACCGGTTGGATTCGTTGACCGGGTTGTTCGCCGCCGGGCTGGCCCCGTCCGGGAACAAGGACCCGTTTGGCCTGCGCCGCGCCGCGTTGGGGTTGTGCCAACTGCTCATCGCGTGGGATTTGGATTTCGACCTGCGCGCCGCCGTCCGTTCCGCCGCCCGCCGTCACGCCCTCGATGTCACTGCCCAAACCCAGACCGAAGTGCTGGACTTCATCACCGGGCGTCTGCGGAGCATGTTATTAGATGAGGGGTACAAGTACGATGTGGTGGAGGCCGTGCTTGCCGTGCAAAGCCATAACCCTGCCAAGGCCGTGCAAGCGATCAAAGAACTGACCGTCTGGATCGCCCGCCCCGACTGGGGTCAAATCCTGCCCACGTACTCTCGCTGTGTTCGCATCACCCGCCCTTATGCGGAAACCTTCACCGTTCAACCTTCAACCTTTGTTGACCCCGCGGAACACGACCTCTATACCGCCCTCCTCAACGCCGAATCCCACCTGACACCTGGCACTGGCTCCCCCGACACCTTCCTAAACACCTTCCTCCCCATGCAGGATGCCGTAAACCGTTTCTTCGACTCCGTCCTCGTCATGGCCGAAGATCAAACGCTCCGCAACAACCGTCTTGGTCTCCTCCAACGCATTGCCGCCCTCGCCAATGGGGTGGCGGATATGAGTAAGTTGGAAGGGTTTTAATGTTATCTGGTTCGTAGTGAGGCACGTTAGTGCCGGAAAAACGGCACTGGCGTGCCTCACTACGAACGAAACTAAAAAAGACTATCAAATTGAAGGGTCAAAAAAAGACGAAGGTATATCAATTGTCAATCATGTGATGAGCGTGTACAAGAGAACTTTGGACGTGCTGATATTTTTCTGAATATTTGGAGATGTTCATAGACAATCGTTATTCTTTTCGGCCCCGTTCAACTGTGAAAGTTATCGTTGGCCTTATTCTATTTTTGTGCATAGGGACATGTGCCATTATCTCGGTTTACAACTATTATTGGGAGAATATTTTTATCCCTGATGGAAATGGCTATAACGAAGTAGGTGAGCATTTTGCACTGGCAATGCTCGGCAATAATGCGAAAAAAGCCAAACAGCTTTCATCTCAGGCAAATTGGAATGAAATTGATGAATGGATGGCAAAGCGAACCCCCTGTCACAACTCGTTTTTTGAGATGCTAGATAATCATTATTGGGATTCTCTAGGAGGGGTTCAGGATCATTATATTTGGTGTTATGAACCAGGTTATAGGTTTCATATTTCTTTGGAGTTTGAGTTTACAGAACGTGGCTGGGTAGTTTCAAAGTGGGATGAAGTTTGTGATGATTTCAACAAAAATCAGGCTTGTAAGTAATTTTTGCGGTATCAAATTATCTCACTTCTCTGTCGTAAACCCCAAACACCTGCCCCAACCCCTCCACTCCCTCCGCATCTAAATACAACGCCTGTAACCGAAAATCTGCCGCCGGTTGCAACAACGCCCCCTCTACAATACTCGAAAACGGCTCTCCGCCCAAAATCCGGTTCGCGTGGGTCAGATATAGCCGGTTGAGTACACTCGCTTTCAGGAGCAGGTGCATCACCTTCGGGCCGGTGGCGTTGTAAATCGTCCGGTAGCCCCGCGCGGCTAGGGCGGCGATCATTTTTTCCCCATTCACGGACGTTTTGCCCGCCACAATCACTTCCGCGGACCTTTCGAGTTCGCGTACCCGGTTGGGATCAGCTGTTTCGACGGTAAACACCAACACCGTGCGCTCCGCCAACCCGCGCGGGATTGGAAAATCGAGCGAGGCACTGACCACCGCCAGGGTCGGGTAGAGAGGAAGACCGCGTGTGGCACGCCATTCCGCCAAATCTGCAAAACGCGGGTCATCGTACACCGTCAAAATTTCCTGCGCCTGCCCTTCCGCATAATCCCGCAAGTACCGCCCGCTCGTGATCAGCACATCGGCCTGCACAGCAAGCTCCTGAAACAGCCGCCAATCCCGATCATTGGCAATGGCTTTGGGGACGGTCATCCCTGGACGAGTGGGATGGGGAATGGCAATGCGCCCGTCGAGGCTGGTGATGTAATTGGTGTAAACGAAGGGATGCCCGGATTGTTCGGCGTACTGGCGAACATCGTGGGCGAGGTAGAGACCGGGAAGCGGGTGGCTTTGAGCGGGGAGGGGGAAAAGTTGGAGAAGGTCAGTCAATTTGCGTGTAGCCAGATTAACTTACGGGGAAGAAATAGGATGGGGAACTTATCGAGGTGAAAGACCTGACGAAGAAAGTGTGGGTGAAGGGCGGGAGAGCCAGGCGCGAAGGACGCGGCTGTATTCGGCGGGCTGATCCATGTAGAGCATATGCCCAGCGTTTTTGATGACGACCAGTTGCGCGTGGGGGAGATGTTGGGCAATGTGGGAGGCTTGGGTGGAGGATACAATGGCGTCTTTATCCCCGGTCATAACCAGGGCAGGAGCTTGAATTTGGGCCAGCAGGGGTGTGATGTCCACATCAGGGAACTCGCGGAAGAAGTAGCGCATGGCCTGCATATCTACTTTTTGAATGTAAGGATACATATTGTCCACGAGGGTTTCAAAAGGGAGATAGGTTTTGAAGGTGCGGTAACTTACGACGCCTGGGAGGAAGGCCAATTTGAAAAGCGCGCGTTGGCTTAAATTGAGTTTGGCGAGGGCAGGTAATAGAAACCCAAAGGGACTCCGTGCCAAATCTTGATAAAACCCGTACAACTTGATCCAGCGTCCCTGTGCAAACCCCGCCAACGAAATCACTTCACTTATCAGTTCGGGGTACAGCGCCGCCAACGCCAGCGCGGAAAACCCGCCCGTCGAATGCCCCACCATCCGCACCGGTTGCCCGCCCGCGATTTGCCGAATCGCTCCGGCCAGGGGGGCGACCATCTTTTGCGCGGTGAGCGGGGTTTGAAAAAATTCAGGGGGCGCAACAGCGGGGTAATGGGCCGGGAGGCTAAGGGCGTAACAAGGGCCGCTCTCGCGAAATACTTCGTCGGTGCTCCACACCTGAATAGAATGGGTAATGCCATGCAGAAGCACGATGGGGAGGCCTTCCGATTTGTCGTTAAGTTTCAAGACTGCTAATTGGTGGTGATCTATGTTAAGTTCTTGGTATGTATTCACGTTTTGAAACCTGTGTCTTATGAATATTTCCCGTACGCATCCGGGAAGTTCCAAAAAAAGGTGTGCTCATTAACTGGGTGCCTATACCCCTCTAAATTCTAAACGGGAAAACGGTTTCCGGCAAAAAAAAGCCGCCAGAAGTCTGGCGGCTGGAATAGGCACGATCACAAAAACAAATTAGGGTATTTCCCCGGCTAATTCTTTTTCGATTACTTGTTGGAAAACATCATAGGGTTGTGCACCGACAACGGCAATTCCATTGATGAAAAATGTTGGGGTAGAGCGTACCCCTAATTGGGCGGCGTATTCAAAATCTGCCTGAATTTCATCTTTGTGTTTGCCCTCGGCAATACAGGCCCCAAAGGTTGCCATGTCCAACCCTAATTGTTCCGCATATTGGGTATAGGCATCCTGACTTAACCCTAACTGCATACTGAACAACTGCTCATGATAGGGCCAGTACACCCCCTGATCTCCAGCACAATTGGCCGCTTCCGCCGCCGAAAAAGCATTGGGGTGAATGCTGGTGAGCGGAAAATCACGGTAAACAAATTTGATTTGATCGGGGTATGTGTCGAGTAAGCGTTGGAACACTTCCACATGCCATTTTCGGCAATAAGGGCATTCAAAATCACTAAACTCAATAATCGTGATTGGGGCGGTTGCAGGACCAAAAAATGGATCGTCATCGATGGGCACATCATAACGGACGATCTCTTGCGTATCGGCTGTCTGCGTATCCGCCTGGGGGTTGGTTTGCCCGGTCGTTTGGGCCGGGTTTTCCGCTTCGGCGTTGGTCTCTGGCGCAACCACCGCGGCACCAGTCGTGGTGGCGGCAGTGGTCGGGATGGCCCCCGCGCGTCCCCAAAACAAATATCCCACACTTAGCCCAACTACAAAAGCCAGGGGCAGGAGCATGGCATATAAATGGGACCGGCGCAAGATGATGTTATCTTGTTCCTCGCCCAGGTCTTTGGCTGGTTCATCTTGTGTTGGCAAGAGTTCAGGTTCAGTTGGAGGGGAATCAATTTCCCAAGAGGCTTGAGTAGGCATGGTGTTTTCGCTCATGGGCGACATTATATCGTAATTGTGCTGTCCCATCTATCTAATGTTAAAATACCCTCATCATGTTTCCCTTTGAAACTTCCTCTTCCCCCCTTTGGAATGCCGCGGGCACTTTAGGGTTTGCCCTTCCCAAACGCAGTCCCTTCTCCACCGGGTTGGGCGCCTTTGTAACTAACCCGATCAGTTGGGGACCCCGCACCCCTGCCCACGGCCCGCGCCTGGTAACGTACCCTGGCGGCGTGCTCCTGCACACGGGGCTACCCAACCCCGGTTTTCGGGCCGTCCTGCGGCAGTTTGCCGGACAATGGGCACGCTCCCCCCTGCCCGTCATCGTCCATTTGGTGGCAGAAAGTCCAGAAACCGTTCAACGGATGGTCCGCCAATTGGAAGAAGTCGAAGGGGTCGCCGGGATCGAACTGGGTTTGCCCCCGGACGCTGATCCCGCTTACCTCACAGAATTGCTCCACGCCGCGCGGGGGGAATTGCCCCTGATCGTGCGCCTCTCCCCTGAGGAGGACGTGCCCCTTCCCCAGCCCGAGGTCATCAGTTTGGGTGCCCCGCGCGGAACCTTGCCCGGGGCGGAGGGCGTTTGGGTGCAAGGGCGCCTGATGGGGCCGGGGTTGTTTCCCCTAAGCCTCCACGCCGCGCGGAAGTGGCACGCGCGGGGGATTCCTTTCATTGCCGGGGGCGGGGTCTATCATCCAACTCAGGCCGAGGCGTTGTTGGCGGCGGGAGCGGCGGCTGTTCAATTGGATTTGTGCTTGTGGCGGGCGTCCTGGCCGGAGGAGGGCTGGGCAAAGTGGGTTAATGTTCCATCCAAATCGTCATGGGGCCGTCGTTGATCAGTTCCACTTGCATGTGTGCCCCAAATTGCCCGGTTTGGGTGGGCACACCTTGCGCGCGGAGGAGGGTGGCAAACCGTTCGACGAGGGGGCTGGCAAGCTCTGGCGGGGCGGCGTCGGTGAAAGAGGGGCGGCGTCCCCGGCGGGTGTCAGCGTAGAGGGTAAATTGGGAAACGACAAGGGCCGCGCCGCCAATGTGCAACACTGACCGATTGGTTTTTCCCTGATCATCTTCAAAAATCCGCAGGGTGGCAATTTTTTCTGCCAGATAGGCGGCTTGCGGCTCCCCATCGCCCGGCCCTATTCCTAGCAAGATAACGATCCCAGGCCCAATTTCGGCAATCGGCGTGCCCTGGACGAGGACGCGCCCAAGTTGAACACGTTGAATAACCGCGCGCATTAGGGCCTTTTCAGAAAGTCTGCTAAAAGACTGGCTATTTCTCCGGGGTTGGCATGGCGACGGGTTTGTAGTTTGGAGTAGAGTAATTCACCGTTGACTTTGAATTCAAAGCGGCCTCCCTCGTCGGGGATCAGGGTTAGTGAGGCGATCTCAGCTTCGTACTTTTCTAAAAGTTCTTCCGTCAACCTGACGGCACGCGGGGTGTAGTGTCAGGCCGCGCAGTAAGTTAATTCAATTTGGACCATAGTTTTCTCCTGAAAAGTAATTGCAAGGAATGGGCGTTCTTGCGGAAATCCTGGTATTTTTAGACCTTTGCTTGTCCGCGTGTTTCTGGCAGTATATCATGGCTGGGGGCGTGTCCGAAAACTATCTGGCCCAAACCCTCAAAGTTTGCGGTGCGTGTCTCTTCACTTTTTTGGGGTGAGTTAATAAACGCAATTGGAGTGAATCGAGTTGTTATTAACCTTTCCTGAACCGGTAACTTGCATTCATTCGCAATGCGCTTATAATTCCTGGCAGAATAAGGAGAAAAGCATGCCCCTAAATATTATCAACTATACCCCCTTAGTTGAAAACGACGGAACAATTACCCCGCTCAACCGATTTATCGGTAATCTTCGCTTTGGCGGAGAATGGCAAAAAGAGATTCAGGCTCAAGAAAAAGTTATTTCTGTGCTTCGCAAATTGCTTTCCGATCGGTTTACGTTGGTTCGGAATTTTACCTTGCCCGATGAGGAAATTCCCATTCCTTTACTTTTGATCAGCGGGAGCGGCGTTTGGCTCATTGCTGTGACCGATATTACGGGGATTTTTAAGACGGAAGGGAAAGAAATGTTGGAAATGGATAGCAAAAAGGAAGAATTCGTGCTTCGCAGTCCCAACCTTGTGATGCGGACTATCCTTATGGCGCGGGCGTTTGAAGAGTTTTTGCTCAAGCATAAAATTACCATTCCTGCCATTGAGCCTGTTTTGATCTTTACGAACCCTGGCGTAGATGTAACGACGAGCGGTGATACCAATATCCGCGTACTGCTCATTGACGCCCTCAACCGGTTTGTCTCCGGGTTGACCATGACCCCAGTTCGTATGGAACCTGGGACGACTAAAAAAATGATCGAATTGATCAAATATACCTATAATAAAGCCCAACAACCCGCCAAAAAGAAAGGCAAAGGCCTCAACTTAAACTTTTCCCCCAAACAATGGCTCATTTTGGTCGGGATGGCTTTCATCCTGATCCTAACCATTGTGCTTCTCTTTTTCCTCCTGCTCAATCTCAACGGCTAACTTCAAGGACATACCATTGCAGGGCCTCATCCACCTTAGTTTAATCATTCCGGCCTATAATGAGGAACGTCGCCTTCCCCAAACGTTGGAAAATGTTCTCACTTTTGTTCAAAACCAACCTTATCAGGCAGAAATCATCGTCGTTGAAAATGGCAGTGTAGATCGAACCGCAGAAATTGCCCATTCCTACGCCGCCCGCTACCCACACCTCTCCGTCCTCAGCGAAGCTAACCCCGGCAAAGGCAACGCAGTCCGCCGGGGCATGCTCGCCGCCCGCGGCCAATATCGCTTTATGGCCGACGCCGACCTCTCCATGCCAATTGAGGAGGTCAACCGCTTCATCCCCCCCGCCCGTCCAGAAGTAGATATCGTCATCGCCTCCCGCGAGGCTCCCGGCGCGATTCGATACAACGAACCCGCCTTCCGGCATTGGGGGGGGCGCGCCATCAACACCCTCATCCGCCTGCTGGCCTTGCCCGGTTTACGCGACACCCAATGCGGGTTCAAATGCTTTCGCGCCGACATCGCCGAAGACCTCTTTCGTTATCAAACCCTTCCCGGGTGGTCCTTCGACATCGAACTCCTCTACATCGCCCGTTTGCGCCATTACCGGGTCGTCGAACTCCCCATCCCCTGGTATTACCGCAACGAAAGCAAAGTCAACCCCATTCGCGACGCCCTCCGCATGGCAGGGGACATCCTCACCATCCGAAAAAATGCCCTGGCAGGGACATATGCCCGCAAGCCTGCGCCGCAAATTTAACCCCGCCGACCTCCCCCCGGCCCCCGACCTATCCTTTGAACATGCCCTCTGGCAACAGGGATATCGCTTCCTCGCCGGAATAGATGAAGCCGGACGGGGTGCCCTCGCCGGACCCGTCTACGCCGCCGCGCTCATCCTCCCGTCCACCCGCGAGGATTTACTCCCCACCCTCGCGGGGTTAAACGACTCCAAAAAACTAACCCACGCCCAACGGACCTCCTGGGCCGCCGTCCTCCCCTCCCTGGCCCTTTCCTGCGCCATCGCCTCCGCCTCCGCTGAAGAAATCGACCAACTGGGGATTTTGCCCGCCACCCGCCTCGCCGTCGAACGTGCGGTCCGCACCCTCTCCCCCGCCCCGGATCATCTGCTCCTCGATTATCTGCAAATCCCCGCGTTGTCCCTTCCACAAACCCCCCTCGTCAAAGGCGATGCCCGCAGTTTAAGCATTGCCGCCGCCTCCATCCTCGCCAAAACCGCCAGAGACGCACATCTTTTTGCCCTCGATCAAACCTACCCTGGCTATGGATTCGCGGCCCACAAAGGGTATGGCACCCCCCAACACCTTGCCGCCCTCCAAACCCTCGGCCCTTCGCCCGTTCACCGTCAGAGCTTTGCCCCGCTTCACCCACGTTTGTTTTAGCCACGCATCATGAAAACACCCTATCTTCTCGGTACGTTTTTGGGGTTAAAGTTCACTCTGCAACCCTCTTCTTTGATCGCCACGTTTGGCCTGTGGGGTAGTCTGACGGTGGTAGGTCTGCGCGGCTTTTCTCTGCCCTGGTGGGAAGCGGTTTTCGGCGGATTGCTTGCAACCATGCTGTATTGGGTGAGTGAAATCTGGCATCAGTATGGGCACGCGCTCGCGGCGCGATGGGTGGGGTATCCTATGATCGGGGTCGAATTATGGTGGGCTTTTGGCCGGTCCATTTACCCGACGGATGAACCGGAACTCCCCGCGCGGGTTCACATTCGCCGCGCGTTAGGCGGTGCCCCCGCGAGTCTCGTGCTAACGTTGTTGGCGGGGGGGATCATGCTGGGGATGCCACCCGATGGGAGATGGTATTGGCTTGGGGGATATTTCTTCCTGATCAATTTGCTGGTTTTTACTGTGGGGGCTTTTTTGCCGCTTGGGTTTACAGATGGGAGCACCCTGCTTCGTTATTGGAAGCAGAAATCCACAGAGGGAAAAATATAATCCCCTGTGTTCCCGCCTGATTTCCACATGGTATAATCCTCGGCAATCTGCGCAGAGCATAACGCTTGGCATAGGGGTTGCGAGAATAATCGGCCAAATGAATTTTTGATCTGCGAAGGTTTTTAAATATTTAATCTCATCAGAGAGGAGCCTCCTTATGTCAGGACATTCTAAGTGGTCAACAATTAAGCGCAAAAAAGGCGCGGCAGATGCCAAGCGCGGCGCGATCTTCACCCGGATTACGCGGGAATTGGTGCTTGCGGCCCGCGAGGGGGGAGGCGATATTAACGCCAATTTCCGGCTTCGGCTGGCTGTGGATAAAGCGCGCTCAGAAAATATGCCCAAAGACAACATTGACCGTGCTATCAAACGCGGGACGGGTGAGAGCAAAGACGGTAATGATTTTGAAGAATTTACCTATGAAGGGTATGGCCCGCACGGCGTTGCCCTGATCATGGAAGGGGTCACCGACAATCGGAACCGCACAGTTGCTGAATTGCGCCATCTTTTGAGCAAGGGTGGTGGCAGTATGGCCCAGGGGGGAGCTGTGGCCTGGCAGTTTACGCGCAACGCCTATTTTTCTTTCCCCTCCGAAAATCTGGACTTTGACGAGGTATTTATGCTTGCCGTTGAAGTCGGTGCAGAAGATGTGACGGAAGAAGAAGGCTATATCGAAATTCGTGCACCAGTGGAAGTCTTTAAAGAACTGAGCGATTTATTGCAAGGGGCCGGCATTCAACCCGAAGAAGCAGGGTTGCGTATGTTCCCGAATAACGAAGTTGAACTTGAGCCGGATAGCACGATCAAAGTTATGAACTTGATTGAAAATCTGGAAGAACTGGATGATGTCCAGAGTGTCTATTCCAACCTGCGGATTTCTGCCGAAGCCCTGGCACAATTGGAAGCGGCATAGTTTGTGATGATGGGTGATGGCATCACCTGTCATTCATTCTAAAATATGCTTGTTATCGGCATCGACCCTGGCACGGCAACAACTGGCTATGGCTTCGTACAGGAAGAACGGGATGGGACGTTAACGGCGGTGGCTTATGGGGTGGTGACCACTCCCGCAGGCCAGGAAATGCCCAAACGTCTGGTCCGTTTGCATGAAGAACTTGCCCAACTGATCATTCTCCACCGCCCAGAAAGTGGCGCGGTGGAGAAGTTGTTTTTCCAGAAGAATGTAAAAACGGCGATCACGGTTGCACAGGGACGGGGTGTGGCACTCCTGGCCCTGGCCCAGGCGGGGTTGCCCATCGGCGAGTACACCCCCCTTGAAGTGAAACAATCTGTGGTGGGGTACGGAAATGCAGACAAAGGTCAGGTTCAGCAGATGGTCCGTGTCCTGCTTGGGTTGGAGACTATTCCCAAACCCGATGATGCCGCGGATGCCCTGGCCATTGCTATTTGTCATTTGCACATGGTCAAATCAAAAACCTGGTATGAAGATGGTCAGTAACCTGTTTTTGTACCTACTTTGCCCTGGCTGAGTACTTGTTTTTACTATTAAACTATGATCGCCACGCTTCACGGAAAAGTCACCCATAAAGAAAAAGAAAGCCTGATTGTCGAACTCGGGGGGGTAGGATTGGAAGTGCATGTCCCAGCACCCTTGCGGGATGGCACTGCCCGTGGGGATTCTGTCACCCTGTTCACCTATCTTGTAGTCCGCGAAACCGAATTGACATTGTACGGTTTTGAAACGCGTGAGGAGAAGGAATTTTTCGAGCTGATGTTAGGCGTTTCTGGCATAGGCCCCAAAACGGCTTTATCTACCCTTTCGACTCTCAACCCTGATGCCATCCGTCGCGCGGTGTTTCACGAGCAACCCGAAGTGTTTGCGCGGGTGCCTGGCCTCGGAAAAAAGACAGCCCAAAAAGTGCTTTTACATTTGCAAGATAAGATCAAAGCCGTCGATTCTCTCACCCCCATCTCCATTATGACCGATGTAGACACCGAGGTACTAGAAGCCCTCACCTCCCTGGGGTACAGTGTCGTTGAAGCGCAGGCCGCGTTGCAGGCCATTCCCCGCGATGCTCCGCAAGATGTGGAAACCCGGTTACGGCTGGCGTTGCAATATTTCTCGTAAACCAGGAAAACGGGATACCGGATAAATAAGGTATTCCAAGGCCCCTTTTTAAAACACTTTAAAGTAAGTTTTCGTAAGTTTGCACACGTAACAAACTTTAGAAGACTTCCATTACAAACCATTTACCCTTTTAACCCGACCGCCTTTATCTACCATGTTTACCAACAAAACCATCGCCTTTATCGGACCCGGTGCAATGGCCGGAGCTATGATCGCCGGACTAATTCGCGAGAATGTTGCTCCCGCGAGTTCGATTATTGCCGCTGGCCCCAACCGGGACCGGATCGATAACCTCCACCAACGTTATGGCATTCACGCGACGACAAACAATGCCGAAGCCGCTTCACAGGCAGACGTGATCGTGTTTTCCATCAAGCCCCAAACTCTGGAAAAACTTATGAACGAGCTAAAAGGCCATGTGAAACCCGACGCATTGGTTTTGTCCATTATTGCCGGGGCACCGATCAAAAAAATCTCGAAAGGTTTGCATCACGATCATATTGTGCGTTCCATGCCAAACACACCCGCCCGCATCGGAAAAGGGATTACGGTATGGACCGCCTCTCCTTCAGTTAGTGACGAGCAAAAAGAAATGGCTCGGCTGATTTTGAGTGCGTTAGGTAGTGAAGTGTTCATGGAAGAAGAGAAGTACCTGGACATGGCGACCGCCCTCTCCGGCACTGGTCCCGCGTATGTGTTCATGTTCATGGAAGCGATGATGGATGCAGGCGTGCATTTGGGGTTTCCCCGCCGCGTCGCCGAACAACTCGTGATCGAAACGATTCAAGGGTCTGTCGAATATTACCTCGAACGCCAAAAAGACCGTCCCCTGCACGTTGCCGGGATGCGGAACGAAGTCACTTCCCCCGGTGGAACCACTGCGGCGGCGGTATATTTTCTAGAGAAAGCGGGATTCCGCACGGCGATTTCGAGGGCAGTTTGGGCGGCATATGAACGGTCTTTGGAATTAGGAAAGGACCCGCGGGCGCACGCGCCGGAGTCGGGCTAGGCTTTGGCCCACTTTGTGAATTACTGGACAAATCAACTCCTTTCAGGTATCATGTGCGCGCTTTATTCCCCCCTAATGGTACAATTTTTTAAATGGATCAAACTTTAAACCTTCTCAAAGAACTCACCGAAGCACATGGCATCTCTGGGTACGAAGCGCCCGTGCGCGCCGTGGTACGGAAACACCTGGATGGGCTGGGGAGCCTCTCGCAGGACAAGGTTGGGAGTGTCATTTGCCGGAAAGACGGCAATGGCGGCCCGCGCGTAATGCTTGCCGGACACATGGACGAGATCGGCTTTATGGTGAAACATATCACTAAAGAAGGCTATCTCAAATTCCTGCAGTTGGGTGGATGGTTTGATCAAGTGCTCCTTGGCCAGCGCGTGATTATCAAGACCCATAAAGGGGATGTGATCGGCGTGATCGGGGCCAAACCCCCTCATCTTCTCCCTCCCGAAGAACGTTCCAAAGTCGTCGTGAAAGATGATATGTATATTGACATCGGGGCGACGAGCAAAGAGGAAGTTGATGAAGCCGGGGTACGCCCTGGCGACCCGGTCATTCCTCGCGCGGACTTTGTTGAGATGGCTAACGGTAAAACCTACCTGTCGAAAGCGTTCGACGATCGCGTTGGGACTGCGCTCGTGATCTCCACCCTGCAAAATCTGCAAACCCAGGATCATCCCAATTCCGTGTTTGGTGCCATTACGGTGCAAGAAGAAGTGGGCATTCGTGGTGCGAAAACCAGTGCGTGGGCCATTGACCCGGATGTGGCAATTGTCCTCGAATCGGATATTGCGGGGGATGTACCCGGCATCAAACCGGAAGTCTCCTCGGTCAAACTGGGTGGTGGTCCCAGCATTTTGCTCTACGACCGCACGATGATCCCCAACCTGAAATTGCGCGATTTTGTAATTGACACCGCCAAAGAAATCGGCGTTCCCCTGCAAATGTCCTACGTGGAAGCAGGTGGCACTGACGGGGGGAATATTCACCTCCACAAAGAAGGCGTACCTACCGTAGTGCTGGGGGTCGCGGCCCGGCACATTCACTCACATAGTTCCATTATTCACCGCGAAGATTATGATAATGCGGTAAAATTGCTCGTTGCTTTGGTTCAGCGTATGGATGCGGCAACTGTAGCAGGATTTACAGAATAAGACTTCAAGAAAGTTGCGATTGCCAAAGCAACTTTCTTTTGTGTAAACCTACTTCACAAAAAATCTACCGTGGAGGCACAATGACGGATTTTATTTCTCAAATTACTTCAGACCTTCAAAAACAAATTGACTCATTTCAACCAGCCTGGGATGTTTCCGAAGTTGGGACCGTAGTGGATGCGGGCGATGGGATCGCCCATGCACATGGCCTGACGAACGTTCGAGCGCAGGAATTGGTCCAGTTTGCTAATGGGGTCATGGGCATCGCGTTCAACCTCGAAGAAGAATCGGTCGGGATCATCATCATGGGTGAATATTCCGGCATCGAGGAAGGGATGACGGTAAGCTCAACCGGGCGTATCGCCTCTGTTCCGGTCGGGGATGCAATGGTGGGCCGGGTGGTAAACGCACTCGGTCAGCCCATTGACGGCAAAGGCCCCATCAACACGAGTGGCTTCCGCCCGATTGAACGTATCGCCCCCGGCGTGATCGCCCGTCAGGACGTGGATACCCCTGTCCAAACCGGGATTAAAGCGATTGACTCGATGATCCCGATTGGGCGAGGGCAACGTGAGCTTATCATCGGCGACCGCCAGACTGGGAAAACCGCCCTTGCGATTGACACCATCATTAACCAGAAAGGTAAAGACCTGGTTTGTATTTACGTTGCGATTGGCCAGAAAAAAGCGGCCGTTGCTCGTATGGTGGCCCTGCTGGAACAGTACGGGGCGATGGAATACACCGTTGTCGTTGTCGCCGCGGCGGATGAACCTGCCGCGCTGCAGTATATCGCCCCCTATGCCGGGTGTGCCATTGGCGAAGAATTTATGGAAACCGGTCGCGACGCGCTGGTGATTTATGATGATTTGTCCAAACATGCGTGGGCGTACCGTCAGGTTTCTTTGCTCCTCCGCCGCCCGCCTGGACGTGAGGCGTACCCCGGAGACGTATTTTATTTGCACTCCCGCTTGTTAGAACGAGCCGCCCGCTTGGCGAACAAATACGTCATTGTGAACAAGGACTTTGCGGCAAGCGAAGCTCAGGAAACGGATGGTGTGAATGGGGTTGTGTATACTGGCCCGCTTTCCGCCCATAATGCCGACCACAGTCGCAAAGAGATGGCGGACCCTGATAACTATAAAGTGGTGAAAGTAGCTGGCACGGGTGGTTCCCTCACCGCACTTCCCATTATTGAAACCCTGTTAGGGGATGTGTCTGCATACGTGCCCACGAACGTGATTTCGATTACAGATGGGCAGATTTACCTGGAAGGTAACCTGTTTAACGCTGGTATCCGCCCTGCGGTGAACGTAGGTATCTCAGTCTCTCGCGTGGGTGGGGCGGCACAAACTCGTGCGATGCGCCAGGTTGCTGGCCGGTTGCGCCTGGACATGGCCGCTTTCCGGGAATTAGCGGCTTTTGCTCAATTTGGTTCTGACCTGGATAAATCGACCCAGGCTCAACTCAATCGTGGCCGCCGGATGCAGGAAATTCTCAAGCAACCCCAGTACGAACCAGTATCGCTGGAACATCAAATTACCGCGATTTTTGCGGGTACGAATGGGTATGCGGATGAAGTCCCCGTTGAAAACATGCGCCAATGGGAAAATGACCTGGTCAAATTCCTGGATACTTCTTACCCGGAAATTGGAC
>JABWBV010000734.1 GCA_013359445.1 Anaerolineales bacterium
GAGCGCGACCCCCGATACGCCGATGGCAACGGACATCAACCGCGCGGGGTCAAACGTTTCGAGCGCTTTGCCCAACCCGCCCGCGCCCATCACCAACCCCAACAGGGTGGCGACTTCGTACGCGGTCACGGCCCGCGGACGAGCCTGGCCTGTAAATTTATCCGCGAGCAGGGCCTGAAAGGTGTTATGCCCCAAGTTGCGCCCCAGGCCGTAAAGCAGAAACGCCACCAGCCCGCCCATGACGAGCGCAAACGTCGTCTGGGTCAGGTTCACTGCGACGAGGACGATGGTGATTACGCCCACCCCGGCGATCAAAATCCCGCCCAGCATGTACGGTTCCCGGCGCAAGCCGAAGATGGGAAACCCATCCGAGCGGTAGCCCAGCCACACCCGCGCGGGGGACACCAATAGCGGAATGGCAAAAAAGAACCCGACGAGGGACGCGGGGAGCGACAAATCGGCGATCAAAATCCGGTTCAGCGTGCCGCCAACCAGCGCCCCGAGAAGCCCGTAGCCAATAGGAAATAAGGCTAAACGGATAATGTTGAGGATATGAAGAATGATTTTCATGAGGGGAAACTCCTGAGAGATTGGGATTAAAGTTGAAGGTTTGTTCCTTTCAACCTTCAATTTTCAACTGATTTATGAATGTATTTCCATTCAGCCTCGCCGCCGCTTTATCTGCCGCGTCGCGCCCCTGTCGGATGCAGTCGGGCACGCCGAGGCCGCGGTACGAACTTCCGGCGAGGTAGAGGCCATCGGGCAGGGCGGCTTCGATGGCGTCCACCAGATCGAGGTGGCCTACATCGGCCTGGGGGAAACTGTGGGGCCAGCGTTGGATGCGATAATCAAGCGGTGGCGCGGTAATGCCAAGCATGGCGCGCAATTCCTCGCGCACGATACTGAGCAGGGCGGGGTTGGTGTACTCCACCAAGTGGGGCGCGCTCCCCCCGAAAAAGACGCGGATGAGCGCGTAACCCACCGGCGCACGGGCGGGCATTTTGTTCGACGTCCAGGTGATGGCGTCAATGGCGCGTTTTTCGCGGCGGGGGATCATCAGCCCGTTGATGGGGTTGGGCAACTGGACATCCGTCTCGCGGAAGGCCAGGGAAATCGTGCCAATATTTTCGTGGCGGATTTTTGCCAATCCTTTGGCCGCCTGGGGGGCGAGGACTTCGAGATAATGTGCTGTGACGTTGGCGGGCGTGGCAAACAGCAGGGCGTCCGCAAGAATTTGTTCGCCGTTCGCGAGGGTGATTTCATATCGCGCGCCGGTGTGCCCGATCCGCAGGATTTCCGCGCCCAGGCGCAAATCCCCTTTCAAGCGCGCAACTAACGCCTCAACCAGTTCTTGTGCCCCATTTTGGAAGGTCATGAAACGCGGCTTTGGGGGATGGCCGTTAGCGGACATTTTCGCATGTCGCGCGGCGCGCATTCGGCCAATTGCCCCTTTGAACAGACCACCGTATTCCGCTTCCATCTCCCGCATCACGGGGGAGGTGGTCAGGATGCTTTGGGTTTCGGGGTTGGTGTTGTAAATGCCCGCCAGCACCGGGCCGATGAACTTGTCCAGGGCCTCGCGCCCCAAACGCCGGGTGACGAATTGCGCCAGGGACTCATCTTCCCCATCGCGTTTGGCGGGGACGAACGGTTCTTGCAACATCCGCAATTTTCCCCCGGCAGACATGAGTGGGGAGCGGATAAATTTCACGGGCGAAAGCGGAATTTCGACAGGTTTGCCCGTATCGAGTACGAACATATGCCGGGTTTCGCTACCCGGATCAATTACGCTGTCCGCGAGGCCCAGTTCGCAGGTCAGTTCCCACGCTTCTGGCTTGCGGGTAATGAAGGATTCTGGCCCCGCATCAATGGTGAAATGCCCCCCGTCCAAGCCGGGCATCTTCTCCGTAATCACTTTTCCACCCCAACGATTGGATTTTTCGAGCAGGGTATAGGTGGTTTCAGGGGTGGTCTGTTGGATGTGCCAGGCCGCGCTCAGCCCGGTAATGCCTCCACCGATGATGACGATATGGGGTTGGGAATCTCTCATTTTAGTTCTCTTGGAAAAGGGGTTTTTCAGGGAGCCAATCCTGAAGGTGAGCGGTGATGATTTCGGTAAACGCGGCAAGGTGATCGGGGCGGTTATTGAGGGCGGGGATGTAGTGAAAATCTTGCCCACCCGCGGTGAGAAAGGTATGTCGCGCCTCGCGCCCGATCTCGTCCACCGTTTCCAGGCAATCGGCGGAAAAGCCGGGGCAGATCACGTGGGCGGTGCGGACCCCCTCCTGGCCCCAAGCCGTTAGTGTTTCGTCGGTGTACGGTTTCAGCCAGGGTTCGGGGCCAAAACGGGATTGGAAGGCGATCTGCCAAGCGTCGGGGTCAAGATTCAGTTCGGACGCGACGCCCCGCGCGGTCGCCTCGCACTGTTCCCGATAGGGGTCGCCGTTGCGCCGGTAGCGGTCGGGAATCCCGTGGAAGGAAAAAAGCAGGCGGTCGGGGCGTCCCCGTTCGGCCCAGGTTTCTCGAAGCGAGTTTGCCAGCGCGCGGAGGTAGGCGGGATGATCGTGATAGTTGTCTATCGTGCGAATTTCGGGCACGTCTGTCCAGGTTTCGATTTCTTCTGTCACTGCGTCAAAGGTGCTGGTCGTGGTGGCTCTGGTAAATTGGGGAAAGAGGGGAAAAATGAGGAAGCGGGAAATCCCCTGGCCCCGCAATTCTCGCAGGCCTTGCGCGATGGAGGGTTCCCCGTAACGCATGCCGATGGCGACCCGCGCGGAGGCGTGCCCCAGACGTTGTCGTATCCCGTCCGCTTGCCGCCGTGGAGGAGCTGGAGGACCTCCGCGAGGG
>JABWBV010000735.1 GCA_013359445.1 Anaerolineales bacterium
GCCGGAGCCGAAGGAGGTCATAAAAATTTTGTCGCCGGGTTTGGCTACATCGAGGATGGCGGTCAGGCCGATGATGGCCGCGCCGGAGTAGGTGTTGCCGATGACGGGGACGAGCAGGCCGGTTTTGTATTGTTCGGGGGTAAAGCCCAGGCTTTCGGCGACGCGGGAGGGGAATTTGGTGTTGGGCTGGTGGAAGACGGCATATTGGTAATCCGCGGGGGTGGTGTTGGTCATTTCCAGCATCGCAGATGCCGCTTCGGTGATGTGTTTGAAGTAAGCGGGTTCGCCGGTGAAACGCTGACCGTGTTCGGGGTATTTTTGGTCGGCGCGCCGCCAGAAGTCGGGGGTGTCGGTGACGAAGGAGTAGGTGGCTTCGATGACGGCGAGGGAGTTTTCCGCCGCGCCGATGATGAAAGCCGCGCCACCCGCACCCGCGGTGTATTCGAGGGCATCGCCGGGTTTGCCCTGCGCGGTATCCATGCCAATCGCCATCGCGTACCGGGCCATGCCGGAGCCGACAAAGCCCATCGCGGCCACCATCGCTTCGGTGCCCGCTTTGCAGGCAAATTCCCAGTCAGCGGCCTGGACGTGCGGGACAGCCCCTAGCGCTTCGGCGACGAGGGTGGAGGAGGGTTTGACGGAGTAGGGGTGGGATTCGGAGCCAACCCAAATCGCGCGGAGTTCGCTGGCCTGAATTTGGGCGCGGGCGAGGGCGTTGCGCGCGGCTTCGATAGACATGGTGATCACGTCTTCATCGAGGCCGGGGACAGCTTTTTCTTTGATCGGCAGGCCCGCGGTGCCTTCCGTCCAGATGCGGGAGACTTCGGTGGCGGGCAGGCGGTAGCGCGGGACATACGCGCCGTAGCCGACGATGCCGACGGGGTTTTGAGATTTGAGGAGACGGGGGTCGTTCATAGATTTCCTTTTTTTCGACACGAATGTCGCTGAATACAGCGATTCACGAATTTATCGAATTATTTTTTACGCAAAGACCCGATGTTCTTCGCAAAGGGCGTAAAGAAGAGGTTAAGGGAGTTGGATGATGGCAGTATAAGGGTTTTCAGAATTATATTGAGAATAAACTTCCAAACTGAGATACTGCCCGTCATAAGAAAATTTAGGGGACGAAACTTGTTGTCCACCAAGCATTGTAATAGGTTGAATCACTTCATCCTGAATGTTGATTAAATTCCAGTTTTTTTCAGGAGTTCGATAAATAAGCCAATTGTTGTTAGGCGACCAATCAAATTGAATACCTGGAGTAATCTATTCTGTTGGGGAGGCAATATCTGTGGAAATGATTACTTGCTGGGTTTCTAAATCGAGAATATGCAAATAGGAGGTACTACTATCCGGGTCAATACCAATTGGCCAATCGGCTCCATTAATTTGAAGTTCACCGGGGGTGATGAAAGCAAGATAACGATCATTTGAAGAAAATTCTGCGACGGGTTTGAAGTGAGAAAAAAGCGCGTCTTGCTCATCACGCTGGGCAAATGCTGGAAGAGATAATATTACTTGTCTGTTTTGAGTGTTCATCAACTGAAGGTAAGTCCCCATTTCAGGATTTTGTAAAAGAGCCTCATCTTCAATTGGCTTTAATTCAGCATCGAGTTGTTGAGTCCCATAAGTTACATAGGCCAGCCATGTGCCATCCGGGGAAAATCCTCCTCCAATTCCATTTGGAGCGACCAATTCGACGTGATCGGTATCCACATTCCACAAAAGAAGTTTTGTTGTTTCCCGAGTCTCATCAAAATAATCATTATCCGATGCCCAATAAACAAGCATTTGGTTTGTTCCAGGCAACCAATCTTCATAGAGAGTCTGTATATGTTCTTTTGTTTCTGTTCCATAACCAGGAAACATACGAACATATTGACTATTAATGATCGGTGGATTGGGAACTTCGTTAGGATCTCTTGTAATGACAAAAAGCGAATATCCCATGTCTAAAAGTGTTCCAGGAATGTAGGATGAGTTAGGGCGATATTCATGTCCCCAAAAGAAAGCACTCGCAACGATTTCACCGGAGGGAATATCTAACATACCAATAAATGTCGGAAGACCAATATAGCCCCATTCAACCAACGTATTATTGTCCATCCAAGCCACAAATTTTAGCCAACGGTATGAAAATTTTTCAATATTCAGAGGATAGGCATTACTTCCGTCCCGACCTATGATCCAGGCTTCGCCAACTTCGTCAGATATTGGAATACTATAAATAATTTGCTGACCATCTGGTCTCCAAATCATTTCATTATTTACCAAATTAGAAAAATTGCATGTCATTCCTTCTGGACTGATATTGTTCGATGTAAAAGTAGGAGCAATAGCTACAATTAATTTTAGATTTTCATTTTCTTCGCACTCATAAAAAGCGAGTTCATTCGCAGTGGGTGACCATTCCCAAAAATCGTTATCCAGCCTGATGGGAGTTCCCACCCAATCCGCCCAAACAGGTGTAGGCAAAGGAGTAGGGAAGGGAGGTGGAGTCTTTGTCGGAGTTAGTGTTATCGTTGGCAAGGGTGATTCTGTTTGTATCGGCAACGGCGTTTCCGTCAACGTCGGCGAAGGCAAAACCCTTGTCTCCGTCACCAAAACCGCCGCTGTCACCGTCGTCTGCGCCACACACCCCGCCCCCACCCAGGCCAACACAAGCCCCCAAAACACTAACAACCCCGTCATTCCGAGGCTTTGCGAGGAATCCCTGGTACGTGCGAGGAATAAACCCGCGTGAGGGAGATTCCTCGTCGCAAAGCCTCCTCGGAATGACAGCCAAAAAGATTCAAGAATGGCCTGAAAGGTACGAGTTCCCATAAATTCCCCAAAAT
>JABWBV010000103.1 GCA_013359445.1 Anaerolineales bacterium
AGGTTGGCAGCAATTTGCTGAGGGGTGAGCCGGATAAACTGGTGTACCCCCGGAAAATTCTGCGTGTGGAAGATGGTGTTTTCATTGACCGTATGGAAGAAGTAATTGAAAGTTTGATCAGGGCGATGGCGGGTGACAATCAGCGTATGCTGCGGACGCGCACAGGTCAAAAGTGCAGCGAGAAGAATGGGTGCTGGTTGAAGTTGCTGCTCATTCGGTTGAACAGTCAGAAAGCAGCGTGCTATCAAGGCACGTTCTGCGATTCCAATGGACAGGCGCGTCTGCTCAGGGGTAAGCTGGTCAAAAACACTCCCGTCCAACCCTAAAATTCCCGGTAGCCGGAGATAGGCGAGGGAGGTAAAAAGTTCCTCTTGGCTCAAATAAAAAGTCAGCATTTCTGATGAGGGGTTTTCCATAAGATGTTCCTTTAATTCAGCGAGAAAACATTGTGAAACGGTTTCCCGACCACCGCTTCGCCTTCCACCAACCCACTACCGTAGTAGTTAAGCGCCTCCTCCGCCTCCTGGAGCCGGGTCGTCACCTGTTGATCCACCCAATCGTAGCCTTGTTCGTACCTATTCTCCAAATATTCTCCCCATTCATGCTGATTGACCCAATTCTCAATCGAGTTGGCTGTCTCGGTGTCTCCAGTCCAAGCAAACCCTCCTGCGGTGACGTGTCCGGCCAACAACAGCCCCTCGTAAGCAATAAAGCCCACCCCAACGACTGTGGCTGCGACAGGTCCCAGCAATGCCCCCGCCACTGCCACAGAACCCCACTGAACCACTTCTTGTGTCCCAAAGGTCAGAACCTCTGGCAGAATCGCGCGTTCCCAGTTTGTCGAAAGATCTTCATCGAGCAAAATACTACCTATAAGAGGGATCCCTTTTGTAATCGCCTTGTTATCCAAAAACTTATCCAGACCCTTGACATTTTTAAGCCAGTCTGGATTTGCTTTCTTAAGCTGCTCATATACTTCAGATGTCACCCCAAAACTTTTGGAGAGAACGTTATCTCCTAATCCCTTCCAATCAAACCCAGGCGGTAGCACAACATCACCCATCTCACCCGCCGCGCCGCCTGCCGCACCACCTGCTACGCCGCCCGCCGCGCCGCCCCCCTGCGAAAAGACATTCGCCGCCTCTTCCTCCGCCTGGCGTAATGTCTGGCTGATGTGTTGGGTAGTTTCCTGGGCATACTCCAGCGCTTCTTCCAGCCGGGTCAGGGCCGGAAAGATTTCATCGTCCATTTCGGAAAGAAAGGCGTTGGCCCCTGTGCCGATCCACCCGCCGCGCTGCAAGTTATCTACACTCTGGCGTACGCGTTGGATAAGACGTTGGGTTTCGGTGGTTTGCTGGTCGAAACGTCTGGCCAGCACGTCAAGTTGGTCGTAATCCGCTTGAATCCGGTCCATGGGAGTCTCCAAGAATTAAATTGATGCCCACCGTTCAAAGAGGGCGATGATCTTTTCGGGTGCGGCGGCCTCTACCAGATAGGAAGCCTCCCCGTTGAGAGTGGTATGCGGGTCTTCCACCATCAGCCAGGCCGAGCGTTCCCCGTGCAAAAGGGTAAAGGTTCGGTTTTCAACCTGGTCTTTTTCGGCGATGCGGACGATCTGCACAATCGAGATTTGATGCGCCCCCCCGAGGGCTTCGACTAGCAAACGAGCAGAGATGGGGGGGAACGCGCTGGCTGTCAGCTTTTCGAAAGCGGCCTGTGCCTTTTGGTCTCCGGTCAAGGCGCGCACTTGCGAGAGGAGCGAGGTAGAAATTCTTCCGCCGGGAGTCTCTGTGGCAGGCAAGTTTTCACTTTCGCAAATGGCGAGAATTTCCCGAAACAGCATCTCCCGTTCGTTAAACTGCGTGAGCAGATGCAGATCCGGTTCGGGGCGGGTGTGGGCAACGCAGATACCATTTCGCAAATGTCCAAAGTAGCGCGCCGGTTTGGCCTGGCTGGATGAAAAATGGTGGATGATGATCGAACTTAGCGCAAACGCACACACCGCCACGCTGTCAAGTAGGGTTTGGTGGACTTGAACCCGCCCGCTGTCGTCCAGTCGGGCCAGTTGGCGGGCGCGCAGCGCACGTTCAGCAATGATCAGGCTCAGGCCACGCTGTTCGGCGTTGAATTCGCCTAAGGGGTCAGGGTCTATGCCGGGAATCCAGTTGGTGCGGAGGAGGCTGAGGACCAGCAGCAGTTCTTCGCGGGAAAGCAGGATTTGAAGGGGTTGATCTGGGGAAGGGGGAGTCATAGGTGCCTCTGATTGGTTAATAGCCAAACCGCTCGCGAAGGACTTGCACAACCATTTCCTCAGTCATGTAAGAGCCATGAGAGTCATTGGTGACGGTATCTGTGTAAATCTCTTCATAGTTAATGAGGTCATCGAGTTGGAGTAAAGTCCAGATTGGATTGGAACGAACATAGGGTTGTCCTACAAGATCCGTCTCATGGGAAATAGAGATAAGATCTTCGGCATATGGTCTGGCTGCATCGAAGTTTGCCACAGGGGATCCAAGAGCAAGCACACCCGCCACGTCTGTTCCCAGCCGCGTTTCCACCATTCCGGCCACGTTGCTTACAATCGCACCCCCACCGCTATGTCCCATCAGAACGATGTCCTGTCCGGGTAGCAGCGGATGTTTAGCTAGATCTTGTTCAATGAATTTGAATGTTTCATTGGTATAGTACCCATCTTGTCCCAAGACATATTCACCGGCCACCTCGATAACTCCAAAACCCTTGTTAGCAACATCGTTTAGTGTATTGATCCCCTGGGCGGCCCAACCCGTCATATAATCCACGGGAGAGAGAAATCCACCCCAATCCGTTCCTGAATAATTGGTACGGAACGGAGCTTCATAAACGATTTCCGTGGCCGTCACATTGTCCTTCCCAAACCCTTTCCCTTCGAGAAATTTTTCCAGCTCGTAAGAGTTATCGTCCACTGCGTAAGGATGGTCGGTTTGTGCGTAAACGCGGGCATTGATGCCGTTGACAATATAGATACGCGGCGGCACCGTGCTCAAATCCCCGGCAGGCCCCTCTACGCCGGAGCGTTCACCTTGCATCAGGCGGGCGGCTCCTTCTTCGGCCTCGCGCAAAACCTGGCTCATCTGCAAAGTGGTTGCCTGGGCATGCTGTAAAGCCTCTTCCAGGCGTTTGAGCGCGGGAAAAATTTCATCGTCCATTTCGCGGTAAAACGCGTTCGCGGCCTGTCCGAGCCACCCCCCGCGTTGGAGAGCGTCCACTCGCTGACGCACGGTTTGGGTCATGTTGTGGATCTGGTCGGCCTGGGTTTCGAAACGGCGGACGGTGAGGGTCAGGTGATCGTAATCGGCCTGAATCAATTGCGCGTGCATCCTTTACTCCTTGCGGCGGGATTTTTTGGGGGGACTATCGCCAGTTTCAGGACTGGTATCCTGGGTAATGAAGGTGAAGACGAGATTGCTGCGCCCCAGGCGGATTTTGTCGCCCATGCGGAGGGGGCGTTTTTCGGTGAGCAAGACCTGGGTCTCGTTGATATAGGTCGGGTTGGTAGCAGCCAGGCTTTCGAGATAGTAGTGCCCATTTTCCTGGATGATTTGTGCGTGCCGCCGAGAAACGTGCATCCCCCCCGCCAATGTTTCGACGTTCACGGCGAGAAGTTCATTGTGCAGCGCACCCGAGTCAGGCCGGCCAATGAGCGCAGGCTGCCATTGCAAGGGGAAAAGCTGGGCGCGGTTCTTATCATTCCGCAAAATGGCCTGGGGTTCCTGGAGCGGCTGGCGGCCCGTAAACTTGAGCCACCCAAACACCAGGACATCGTGTGGCTGCAAGTCCAGGCTTTGAATTTTGCGGTCGCGCGGAATGGGATGTGGGTCGCCTTCCCGGTATAACGCGTAGGTTTCAGCCGTTTCGCGGTTCAGTTCGGAAAATTCGCGCAGAATTTCCTGGATTAACGCCTCGACTGTAATGGCTTTGCGAACCTGTGCGTGTTCTTGCTGCTGCTCGTCGAAGAGGCGAATGGTCAGTTCGATGTAGTCGCTCATGCAGGGTTCTCCTTGAGCGGGGGAGTAATGCCCATGTCCTCGGCAATTTTGACAATGTCAGCCGGGGTCAGTCCTTCGGGCAAGAGCGGAAGAAGTTTTCCCAGCGCTTCCATATCTATATGCTGAAAAGGATCGGCAGATTTGCCATCTGAGAGAGTAGGAGAAAGAGGGGGAAGTGTTATCCAGCCAGATTGGGCAACAGGATAGCGGGCGCAAATTTTCTTCACCCAGGCATCCAGGGTGGTTTCGACCAGATTTTCATCATCGCCATAGGGGGCAGCGACTTGAACCATTGCTGTACGGCTCGACTTGACGATAAAACCACGCCCGATAGGTAATTCGGTGTTGACCAGACTGCGGGGGACTTTTCCGTTGAGTTTTTCGACTGCGTCTTTCGTCTGTAAGGCTACGCCATAATTGGAGGCCTGCATTTGTTTGCGGAGGTCGTCATTTGCACTGAAGAGTGACAGGGACCCGCTGGCGATAAAATGCAGGCCATCGGTGCCGTGTTCGCGGGCCAGGAGGCCCAGTTCATCTAACGTTTTGCGCGCGGTGGTAGCGCTCCGCCCAGTTTCTTCGCTGAAGCCGTCGTAATTGTCAATAAAGACGAACACCCGCCGGGGTTTTTCCCCCGAACGGAACTCCGCACGCAGACCCTGGACGAGGGTGGGTAAGTCATCCCATTTGCTGACGACCTGTACCACCTGAGGCAGGCTGCCCAGATGAAGTTTCCCGCCATAATCGAACAACCGGCGTTGGTAATCCACCAGCACCAAGGCAATCTGTTGGGGAGAATAGCTGTACGCCAGCGAAAGAATGAGGGTGCGTAAGGTGGTGGTTTTTCCAGAATTGGCCGGGCCAATGACGACACAATGGGGACCCATTTTTTGTAAATCCAGCAAGGAGGGCTGGAGGGCCAGATCATCCAACCCCAAGAGACTGGCAAGCTTCGCCATGGAATTCAAATCCACAACCGCAGGGGCCGGGAAAAGCCCGGTGCCGATAGGACGCAGCCACAGACATTCCTCCGGGGTCGTGTCGAGCAGGAGCCGGGACGGCAGCGTTTCGATCTGAGGCGGGCGTTTTTCGACTGGTTGGCCTTCCCAGGCCAGGGACATATTGGCGGCTAGTTGTTTGAGTTTTGCGGCTTCATCCAGGCCCAGTTCTTTGTCCCGGTCAGAGATTTCGAAGGGCAGGGCAATTTGAAATTCGAGCGGCTGGCGGCCTACCTTGATAAACCCGCGCCCCGGAATATCGCTGATGCCAGGGACGCCGCGCCCGACGATTGCACTGTATTCGGTCGGGTCGGCCAGTTTGAGGGTCAGACGTTCGGTAAACAGCGGGTAGATTTTGCCGCTCAGCGCCCCCGGCTGTTCCGCCGTGACGACGAAATGGATGCCGTTCGCGCGGGCCTCCCGCAAAATCGAAACCAACGGGTTCAGAAGGTCTTCGAAACTCTCTTTGAACTCCGCGAAATTATCAATCACTACCAGGATCACGGGTAAGGCGCGGGCCGGGTTTTTGGCGTTATAGGTATAAAGGTCGTTAACGCCCGCTTCGCTCAAAATCAATTGACGCTGCTCCAGCCAGGTGTTGATTTTTCGCAGTAGACGTTGGACACGCTCTTCTTCTTCGGAGGTGATTACGGCACCGACCTGGGGCAGGTTTTGGTATGGGGCGAGATTACGCCCGCCAAAATCCAGGATGTACATATGCAATTCCTCGGGGGAATGGGAAGCTGCCAGGCTGGTGATCAAGGTGCGGAGAAACGTCGTTTTCCCCCAGCCAGAGGAGCCAAAGAGAACCGCATTTCCTGCCTGGAGATTGATGGTGAGCGGAAGTTGTTTTGCATCGTAGGGGTTGTCAATCAGACCTAACGGAGGGCGTGCGCCGCGAATTTCCCAATCCACCCCCGGCCACGCTTGAGGAGCCTCTACCCAGCGTTGGACGAAGGGATTGAGCGTAATCGGGAGGAATGCCAGAGTCGGTTTTTCCAGGCGAGGGTTTTCTGCGCTGGCCTCCAACGTTTCTTGATACCGGTAGGCTGGCAAGATCGCCAGTTCATCATCATCAATATACGCGATGTCCAAAAGGGTATTAAGCGTGGTAACCGGTGGCAAGGGTTTCGGCCAGGGACGCCACTGCCCAACAGGGTACATTTCTTGTGCCTGGGTTGCCAGCATTTTGACGATGACCTCGTACAGCTTCGGTGGCTCATCGCGTTTCTCATCTTTCTGCTTGTGTTGCCGGTCCAGCCAAATCACATCGGGCGTAGTACTTTGCTGTTCGCCGAGATAATCTCCGCCGGTATGCGCGACTTGAATCAACTCCAAATTTTCGTTCCCCACCTGTAGATACCCCCGCCCCGGAATCCCAGGAGGCAAATAAGCAGCATCGGAGCGGCGAAGCATCTCCCGGCTTTCTTCCGGGGTTTCCACGCGTAGGCAGATGCGAAATTTGATGTTGGCGCGCATCTGGTCGGTTACGCCGGTCGGGCGCTGCGCGGCCAGGATCAGGGACACCCCCAAGGCGCGTCCCAGCCGTGTGATGCTGTCCAATTGCGCTTTGAACTCCGTATTTTCGGCGATCATTTCTGCAAATTCGTCAATGACAATAAAGAGATGAGGGTACGGTTTGCGGTCGGCAGGTTGGTTTCGATGCAACCCTTTCTGGCGGAAGTGGACGATGTGTTTTGAATCCGTTTCCGTGTTGATACGCTGGCGGCGGTCCAGTTCAGCACGGATAGCGGCAAACATACGTGCGGTCGCGGCGCTGTCCAGGTTGGTAACAATATCTACGCAGTGGGGTAAACCCCGGAACGGCTCAAACGCGGCCCCGCCTTTGTAATCCACCAGGACAAAATTGATAATGCTTGGATCATAGTTGAGGGCCAGGCCCATGATCATGGTCATCAAGAGCTCCGATTTCCCCGACCCTGTGCTCCCGGCAATCATGCCATGCACCCCGTCGTCTTTGGCCGAAAACTTCAACTTGCGGACCTCGCGACCTGGCATCATCCCCACCCGCACGTCCAACCAGTCGGCTGTTTCTGGCAGAATACTTTGGCCCCAGTTTTCGAGAAGCCGGGTTTGCAAGTCATTCAAGTTGGCGACCCGGTTGATTTCCAATAAAGTAACGTTATTGGGCAGATCGGCTCCATACGTGCGCCGGATCGTGAGTGGTTCCAAAATTTTGGCAAACGCGTGGGAAATTTCATCTTTGTCTATGAGATCAGCATGACCCACGTAACGTGGTGTGTTGACCCCAATTTCGGCATAGCGAAACAGACTGGTATGGGAGGCGGGATGCGGTTCGATTTCGATCACCGCCTGGCACGGTCCCGGAATCTTGGCCCGGTCAGGAACGAGGAAGAGAAGGGCGGCTCCTAAACGCGGTCCTTCGCGGAAAATCGTAGAAATGACTGGATTGGCTTCCAACTCCTTGAGGGTGGCATGTTCGGGGATTTCATCTGCCAATAAATCTATAACCACCAACAGAAAGGGGAGGGTGACATCCTGGGCGCTGTCTTTGTCTTCCAGACGGGTTTTGCGCCGATCGAGGAGGGTGCGGAGGGTATTCCAAAAGACAGACGCCTCACTCTCTCCCGTTTTGGTCTCAGAAACCGGGGCAGCATTTTCAAAATAGATCGTTTCGCGCAGGGCTTCGTCTTTGCAGTGAGGGAGTTGACGAGCCCAGCGCCATCGTTGTTGCGCGGACTGCAAAGCGATCACAAACAGGCGGGCATCCGTTGGGGCATGGAACGCGGTATAGTGAAACAGCATGGCCCGGACAAATTCATACGCCAGGGTTTGATCATGGCAGGCAATCCCAAGGGCGTGGCGGACCGAGACGGGCGTTTCATTTTGCCCAATTGGGGAGATGGGCCGCTGGCGCAGGGGAATGGTAATGGGGACGTTGTCCACAAAACGGGAATCATTTGCCAGGCGCAGGGCTTCGCGAATTTGGGGACTGTTGAACTCCTCGACCTGTGATAGACGGTAAATGACCGTCGAAGGCAAGGTGCCTAAGCCCAAGCGGAGGGCAGCAAAGTCATCATCCTCGGGCCGCCGCTCCCAGAGCCGAGAGCCAGAGCGGCTGTCTGCCCGTTTACGCCGTTCCAGTCTTTCCATATCCCTGGCAAATTCAAAAAGCGTATCGGGGTTGGGGTAGTTGTAGTGGTAAAATTTTCGCTGTTGGGCATGGTAATTTTCCATTTCCCGCCGCATTTCGGCCAATTGCCGTGTATATTCTTCTTCTTTCGCCCGTTGAAGCTTTTGTGCATTCCGGTAGCTGTAAAATGCCAGCCCACTGGAAGCCACAATCGAAAGCCCCATAGGAATTAACATCCATAAACTTCTGCCCTGCCCAAAAGCTGCCAACAAAATGTATCCTACAATCATCAACATTGGCAATGCCATTTGGATCAGCCCCTGGAGCGCATTTTCGTCGCGCGAGGGGGGCCGGGGTATCTCGAAAGTTTCCTGGGGAATTTCCGGTTGAATACGCGGGGGACGTTCTATATAATTGCTATGCGACACAGTCATCTCCACATGATTTTCGGAGGATAGAATGAAACAGATTTGTCTGCGATGTAACCGTACTGTAAACGATGGGCACCTGTGGTGTCAGGAAAAAAATTGTCCGGGTGGGAAAAACCCGGTCATTTTGGAGGGCGGAGAGTGGTTTGGCGATCTCGAAATTCTTCGCTTCGTAGTGGCTTTAGAAACGGCTGCTATTTACGAGGTCCGCCGCAATAATGATATTCTCCTGCTTAAAATTGCATACGAAGGGTTCGAGGAAAAGCTCAAACGGGAAGCGCAAACGCTGTTGGAATTAATTAAGTTTCAGCACCCCGCCTTGCCCGTGCTGCTGCCAGCCTATTTGCGCGAGGAAACAGCCCGGCATCCGTATGGAAAGACCGTTTTCCGAGACCGGACTTTGTATTTCTTTGTCTTCGAAATGGTTCACGGGGATACCCTGCGGAATTTTTTACTAAAAAATCCACAACCCTGGTATCAAATTGCCGGTTGGCTCTTGATTGGTCTGGCAGATGGATTAGCACTCTTGCACCAAGCGGACCGATTTCATGGGTGTCTTTACCCGGAAATGGTGTATATGCGTTTTGATCGAGAACAAATCCCTCGGCCCCTCTTGTTGGATTTGGGCGCAGCCTGTTCTTCTGCGGAAATGCGTCGTCTCTGGAAACCTTCATATACCTTACCGTCTTACATGGCCCCGGAATTAATTCCAGGCATCAACGAAAACTATGCGAACAGCACGACCACCGATGTGTACGGGTTGGGTTTGCTACTATTCGAGATGTTAGCTGGACATCCAACTTACCCCTCTACCCTTACTCGGGAAGGGGAACTCTATCGCATGATCGCCCATGGACACCACGAACCGCTTAATCGACCTGATCTGGAAAAGATACCTTTGATTATCGAACGTGCGATCCATCGAGATACCCAGATACGCCCAAAAGATGTCGCCGCTTTACACAGCGAGTTGCAGGCTTTTCTGCCCCCCCTACCCAAGGAGAAAAAGCCCTATCCGTGGGGCTGGAAACATGCCTTTATCCTCTTAGGGACTCTTCTGGGGCTTTCTTTACTTTGCGTGACGGTCCTGATACTTCCTGGATAAATCCATCATTCACATAATAAGTAATCCACAAACTCCGCCCTATAAAAGGGGCGGAGTTTGTGGATTTCCAGGGCATGGCTAATCGAAAAATCGTTTCGACCCAGAGTCATCCCCATCCCGAAAGTAAACGATAGCACTGATGAGATCAAGATTGATTTCTTTGCTTTTTTCTGCTAATTGTTTCACAATCGGTTGCGTAGATGACAGATAGCGCTCGACCGCCGCGCCGCCCACCAGCCCAACGAATGCTGTGGCGCGTAAGGTTATCATCGCCGCGTGCATCACACGCTCCACCGTCGTTAAAATATCGGACATTGTATCGAACGCGCCAGCCATCGTTTGCATCGCGTCCAAATCCATATATACACCTTCTTCAGCCATGATTCACCTCCAAAACTAACCTTTATAGATGTTATCGAATAAGTCGGCAGCCGTATTGGCCAGGTTGCGGACGGTCTCATCTGCCTGATCCAGGATATTGGTGGCATGATTAATATTCGTGTGGATGCCTGTAAAAGACTGGATCACTTCTGCAGCGCGAGGCAGCATGAAAGTGTTCATTTCCTCGACGAAGGCTTCTGAGCCTTTCCCGCGCCAGATACCGTTCACAGTACTTTGAACCCATTTCCCAATTTCTTGATAGACTTGTTCTTGTACGACGTTAACTTGTTGCGTAATTTGGCTGATCACGCTCTGCACGACACTACGGGCAAACCTGAGGAGAGCTTTACTAATAGACATGGGGTACCACCTTTCATTTAAATCTGCTCATCGCAGTATGATCGCTATCGCGCAAATCCACCAACGCTCCGTATACATCCATCGCGAGTTCTTCGAATTTATCCTTGAGGCGGGTGATTGAAGGACACATTTTTTGAGTCAAGGCATCCTGAAACGCCTCGCCCCCGCGCCCCAGCAATGCTCCGTCCTCAAGCGCTTTTGCGATGTTTTGCACCTCACGTTGCGTCGTTTCCAATTGCTCGGCCCCACGGCGAAAGACTTCGTTCATCTCTTCCATGAGGTTGTAATCCATCTTGATCACATCTGACATTTTGTTCTCCTTTCCAGTTGATAAAAGTATGGCTAGAGACGGTAGGTCTTAAACTGGTTACCGGCTTCTTCTTCTGCTTGCTGCATGGTGACGATAATTTGATCGGTAATCCGGCTACCTTCTTCCAGTGCTTCTTGCAACCGTATCGTCGCGGGGACGATTTCGTCGTTCATTTCAGCATAGAATGCGTCTGCCCCTCGGCCCATCCAGCCGCCAATTTGCAGGTTTCCCATCGCGTTTTTGACGGTATTCAGCATATCCTGAACCCGGTCACATTCTTGCATAAAAACTGATGATAATCTTTCCAATTCGTCATAATTTGCTTCAATCTTTTCTGTCATTTTTTAACTCCTTACATGATGCCAGATAGTATCGGGGACCCTCCTCGTTTCAACTCAAATGGAGAGTCTTTTTCGGGGCATTTTTATCTTATTGATATGCTATATTGAAGGGTTGCCTCCTTTGAAGCATCCATTTTGAATAACGAATGATTCAGTAAAAATATCTTCAATTATTTAAATAACAAATTCGCCCTGTTTCTTTTATGCGAATTTTTATCTGAATGCGATTTTCTTACCGTGAAACATCCAACACTCCCCATTTCTCATTTGCACGGGAAGCTGATTTCCACAATCCTGATCTTTTTAACTTCACACTAATAATTTACTCGATAATCCGTGAAAATGCAAACCCTTTTTCAGCCCTGTAGGGTAAACGCATTTTAACTTTTGAGCACGGTGAGGAGATAATTCTGGTCCCAGGCCGCTTCGAGCCGCTTAGCGTGCATCCCGCCATTGGCAGTCTTTTCCCGCTTGAGGAGATTGAAGGCTAGATGCCGCAAGGTCGCCAGATTTTCGGCGGTATGACCGACCCGGACCCGGCTATGATACTCCCGAAACGCAAGAGCTAAGACCCAATGCATTTGATTTTCAATTTACCAATGACTGCGTTTCGCATTGAAGATCAGTTTTGCATCTACGGGCAAACTGGAAATAAAATAGCGGATTTGCGTCTCAGTTTTCTCACCCTGGTAGCGTTTGGAGACAATACGGACTAAGCTTTTCAGATGAACCCATTTGGAGCGACCGCGCATATAGGCCAGATATTCTTCTTGCTCAATGACCCAACATTCACGCGTTTCAAGGCGACCATGGCCTTTGTTCACCGTTTTGGTATAGGCGGCACCCCAACAACCGCCTTTTGGGCATCAGTTACGAAGAGCCATTGGAGGTCTTCAAACAGATGCTTCTGATTTTCTTTGACCGCCAACAGATAATCCCCGCCCCCAAGCCACAATCGTTTGAGCAATTTCTGTTTGGGTGCCGGTAGCATCTACGGTAACAATGCACCCTGCGAACGCCAGGACTCTCAACAAGGCGGGGATGACCCCAATCTCATTCGATTTCTCAGCCACCTTGTTTTACGGTGGTTCTCGGTGGCCCAGTCACTCACCATGTAAATGGCGGCTTTTTCGGGGAGGCCGTCAGGGAGCCGCGTAATTGTTTCCTATCTAAAGCACCTGTCCGGCGGTCAAGGTTTCGATCGCCCGCACCCATTCGATAAAGCACGTCTGCAAGGCTTCCGGTTTGAGTTTGGCGAACACCCTTCCGAAGGTAGCGTGGCAGGGAATCTCCTTGGGCAACTCAAGAAAGGTTTTGAGTTACTTCTTCTTTTTCTTGCCAAATAGTTCGATTTCATTCCAGCCGTCAGTGCCACAAATTACGGCACGGATCGCAATTACGAGAATATCTAATAATTTATGTTGCTTTGCATTGCCGGTTCGTGGGGTGGCTAAATTGCCAAAGTGATGCTCGATGCTGGCGAGTAGTTTTTTGCCCATTGGGGTGCGCCTCCTGGTCGCATCCAGCTGTTGTATCCTATTTCAAATGCGTTTACCGTAGTACAACTTACAACTGGCACTGAGCACCGCCGTTTGTCGCTCCGAACTGGATGATCTTCCAAAATCTCTCATAATGTGCCTGGCTAAATGCTTGCTTTGCAAGTCCTTGAGCCGCGCCATCAACCGCCGGGTCTACCTCTGCGGATCATATACTGAGTATTCCTTTAACAATGCCTACCCTTAAAAAACACTTCCTCCTCGATCCCCAAGTCGTCTTCCTCAACCATGGCTCCTTCGGCGCCACGCCCCTCCCCGTCTTTGAAGCCTATCAAACCTGGCAACGCCAGCTCGAACGCCAGCCCGTCCAATTCATCGCCAGCGAACTGAATGGACACCTGGCGCACGCGCGCCAATGCTTGGCAACCTATCTCCAATCCAACCCTGCCGATGTGGGCTTCGTGCCCAATGCCACCTTCGGCGTCAATCTGGTCGCCCGTTCGCTATCCCTACAACCAGGCGATGAAATCCTGGCGAGCGAGCACGAGTATGGAGCTTGTGAGAATGTCTGGGCTTTCCTGTGTCAGAAGACCGGGGCGGTCTACCGTCGCCAGTCTCTCCCGCTTCCGCTCGCCTCCCCGGAGGAAGTGGTCGAACAATTCTGGCAGGGGGTGACCCCGCGCACGAAGGTGATTTTCCTCAGCCATCTCACTTCTCCCACGGCCCTCCGCTTCCCAGTGGCTACAATCTGCCAGCGCGCCCGCGAGGCAGGTATTCTCACCCTCATGGATGGCGCGCATGCCCCCGGCCAACTTCCGCTCGACCTGCCTGCCCTGGGGGCTGACTTCTATACAGGAAACGGACACAAGTGGATGCTCGCTCCAAAGGGGTCGGCTTTCCTGTATGCCCGGCCGGAACGACAGGCCTTATTGGAACCGTTGGTGGTGGGCTGGGGCTGGAGCGGGGTCCCGGAATTTCAGACCGGTTCGCGGTTTCTGGACCATTTGCAGTGGTTGGGGACCCAGGATTATTCGGCATACCTGGCGGTGCCTGCCGCCCTGCAGTTTCAGGAAGCGCATAACTGGTCGGAAGTGCGCGTCCAGTGCCATCAACTCCTCCAATATGCTCTGGAACACCTCGCGGCTTTGACGGGTTGCCCTTCCATGTATGCCGATCCCCAGGATTACGTGCAAATGGGCGTCGCCCCCTTGCCGCGGCTGAAGGACCTCGGCGGCTTGAAGCAACGGCTGTATACCGACTACCGGGTAGAAGTCCCGCTGATCACCTGGCAGGATCAGCACTTCGTCCGCATTTCCGTGCAGGGGTATAACACACAAGAGGATCTGGACATGCTGCTCACCGCCCTGGAACGGTTACTGCCCGAGTTTATGGAAGATGAGCCGTGCGGTAATTGAAATCCCTTTTTCAGGGTTTGGTTCACTACCATAAGTGGATGATGACGCCCAAAGGCTCCGCGTTCCTCTACGCCCGGCGAGAAGTCCAGCCGCTCATCGAACCGCTTGTCGTCGGCTGGGGCTGGAGTGGTGTGCCCGAATTCCACACCGGCTCGCGGTTTCTCGATCACAATCAATGGTTGGGGACGAATGATTTGTCGGCGTATTTGGCGATTCCGGCGGCGATCCGTTTTATGGAAGACCACGCGTGGGACCGCGTCCGCGCGGACTGCCACGCCCTGCTCGAGGGGGCGTTGCACGAGATCAGCACCCTGACCGGGTTGGCGTCCGTGTACGATCATGCGCCGTTTGCCCAATTGGCGATTGCCCCACTGCCGCGCGCGCAGGATTTGTTGGCGTTGAAACAACGGTTGCTTGGAGAATACAAGATCGAAATCCCCCTCATTGACTGGCAGAACCGGCATTTTGTGCGGATTTCCGTGCAGGGGTACAACACGCAGGCGGATTTGGAAACGCTGGTGGGGGCGTTGGGGCGGTTGTTGCCGGAGTTGAGTGGAGGGCTTTTGTAACGCCTCACCTGGAGGAGGAAGTTCTAAAAAAGGGATGAAAGGGGGGATGTACATGCCTCCTTTCATCCCTTTTTACGGAATTTTCAGGCGGGCGCTAAGGGGTGGGGGTGGGCGTTGCGCCTTGTAAACAAGGGTGGCAAGGGGAAGTCGCGGTGGGGATAGGGGTGGTGCTGGGCCAGGGCGTGGCCGTCGCGCCGGGTGTCCAATTCCAATCCACAGAGAAATAGTCCACATAAACTGTGTCTACCTGCGAGTCGCTATTCTCTACCGTCAACCAAACATAATCAAATACCTGCCCCCAATTATCTTGCGGGGTTACAAGGCAAGAAAAGGCAATCAGTCCGGCATTATTGGTGTAATCACAATTGCTCGCTCCGACTGGGGAAAATGGATCAGTATCCATATAATAATCTGGCCCTACATAGGCGTTG
>JABWBV010000736.1 GCA_013359445.1 Anaerolineales bacterium
AACGCCAAGGCTGGGCGGGGATCGGTGGGGGTGGTGCCAGGGGGCAGCAGCATAAAGTAGAGGATCGCCTCGCGGAAGTCGTTGGGGTTACGCACCCAATCAATTAAGTATGCCTCCCCGCCGGGTGCGGTGTGAATGGCGCTCCATTGAATGGCATTCTGTTGGGCTGGCTCTGTGAGCAAATGCCCCAACGCCCCAAACGAGCTAATAAAATTGGGCAGGCGGTAATCCTGGGCATCCCCATACCAGGCGGGCTGGTACTCCATCAACAACTGCCCATCGCGGTCAAATTCTACTGCGCCAGGGCTAATGGCGTGTAAGTAACCTGTTACAAAGTCGTTCCAAAAGGCGGCATCTATGGCTTCGGCCGCGCCAGGGGTCTGGCTGCTTTGCAAAGCCCATAAAAATTGGGTCACATAACTGGCCGTTTGCGGGCTGTATTCAAACCCCTCTGGCAGCAAGCCGCCGCGTGAATCGGTGGCGATGAGGTGGTTGAAGATGTAGAGATAAGAGCCAGTGGCAATGTCCAGATAGCTGCGTAATTCGCCGTTTGGGTCATCGGCTTCGTCCATGGCCAGGGCCATGAGGCCCAGATTCCGCATGTGGGCGGCGTAGTAGTTGTTGCCTGCGAACCGCACTTGCTGCAAATCGGCCAGCAGTTGGGGGTCATTCACCATGCCGACTGGCTCTGGGTGATGGTAGCCCAGGGTGATAATTTCCTGGCTCCAACGGGTGAAAACCTGGTGAATGGTGGTTTTGTCTTCGGCGGTGAGGGTGGGGTAAATCCAATCTACCACCAGAGGGAAGGCTTCGCCGTGATACCGTGCCCGGTCGCGGTCGGACGTGAAAAAGTCGGGGTGGCGGAAGGGAGGGTACTGCTGGGTTTCGTTGCAAACATGGTTTTCTTCGCTGGCAGGGCCTTGGGCAGCCAGGTTCATCATGTACATGAGCAGGGTGTGGGCGCGTTGGGCGTAGTCATCGCGCATGGCGGGGTCTGGGTGAATGAGGGAGAGGAAGGCAAATAGTTCGGCGTACATTTCGGTGGGGTATTCTTCGTAGCCGACGTTTCCGCAGTCTTGATCGGGGACGCGCCCTTCGTCCATCTCGGCGCGGGCGCGTTCGGCGAGGAGCACCAGACCGTCCGCCCAGAGTGGATTGTCGGCGGTGGCCCATTGGCGGTAGATTTCCACCTCGGTGGGGGTGAGCCAGAGGCGCGGGTGGGTGTTCGGCGCGAGGGGGACGACCGAGGTGGGTTGGACGGGCGGTTGCGTGGCGTCCGGTGCGGTCGCAGGAGTGGTGGCGAGGGGATCGGCGGAGGCGTTCGTGGGGGAAGTGGGTTGCGATTCCGAGGGGGATTCGGTGGGCGTTTCCCCGGAATCATCTGGCGTGGGTTGGGTCAGCCCGCAGGCGAGGAGGAGGAGGCAGAGGAGGAAGAGGGTGAGGAGGCGTCGCATTGTTTTTCCTTTCGTGGACAGCGATAAAAGAAGATTACAACCAATATTTTCCCTTTTCCGCATCTCCTTTTTTCCGCGACTTGAAATTTGTCGCGGAAGAAAAGAGATACGGAAAAGAAGAATGGAAAATGATTATTTTTGCACCATCGGCAAATATACCCACGCGGCCAGCGCGCCATATTCGACCGCGCCAAGGTCGCACGTGCCCACGCGAGAGGCCCCGCGCTGATCGGTGGCGTTGCAGGCAGTGGGGTCGCCCGCGTCGATCAGGGGGCTACCCGCCTGGGGCAGGATCGTGTTCATCGAGAACGCACCCCCGTTGAAGGTGAGCGCGCCCACCAGCAAATCGCCGGGGAAGTTATCCTGATCGGTGGGGTCGGTCAGCGAGGCGCAGGTGCCCTGGCTGAGGTTGTGCCCCAACGATTGAAACAGGCCGCCATCGCAGTTGTTCGCCGCACCGTAAATGACGGTGTTGACGAGTTGCACCACGCCCGGTTCGCTGGGCGTTTGGGGAGAATCTTCGTAAATGGCGTTCCCTGCGATTCCGGCGAGGTTGTCCGCCAGGGTGACATTGGTGAGCACGGCGTACCGCCCGTAGTGGTAGAACCCGCCGCCCAACCCGGAGGCCACATTGTCCGCAAGGGTGACGTTGGTCAGGGTCAGGTTATCGTCCGAGGCCTGATAAATACCCCCGCCGTTGTTTTGGGCATAATTTCCGCTGATCGTGGCGTTGGTGATGAACGCGGTGCCGCCAATGTGGTACAGACCGCCGCCGTTGACCGCGCCAGACGCCAACGAATTGGCGACGTTGCCCACAAGGTTGACCTCCCGCATTTCGAGCGAGATGCCGTAGGTGCTGACACCGCCGCCCTCGTAGGCGAAGTTGTTGCTGATCGTGGTTTGTTCGATGAGCGCAGTCCCGCCGAGATTCCACAAGCCGCCGCCGCTCCCGGTCACGGCGTTGTTGTCGAGCAGGCTGTGCGTGACGGTCAGCGCGCCGCTGTTTTCGATGCCGCCACCGTAGCCCGCACTGTTGCTGTCGAAGGTGACAGCGGTGAGGGTGGCGTTGGCCCCGCCCGCGTTGTACAGCCCGCCCCCGTCGAGCGCAATATTCGTTTGAAACAGGCTGTTTTGTACGGTCAACACGCCCGTGACGGAGTTTTCGATGGCCCCGCCCCGTCCGGTAGAGAGGTTGGCCTGATTGTTGCGAAACGTGGTGTTGGAGATGTCCACCGTACACCCGTCGTTGAAAATCGCGCCGCCGGTTTCGGCCTGGTTGCCGTCAAAGAGGCTGTTCGTGATTGTCAACGTGCCGTCGTAGCAGTACACCGCCCCGCCGGTGATGGCCGAGCGGTTGTTCAGAAATTT
>JABWBV010000104.1 GCA_013359445.1 Anaerolineales bacterium
GACCTTGACGTTCAGTTCCATGGGGACGGACTCATTTCCACCGGGGAGGTTCATTTCCATGGGGGCGCGTTCATTTCCATTTGCTGGTTCGGCGTGAGATGGAGTGAGAACTCCCTCCATTGGTGAGTATTCCGGGCTGGGGGCGGGGATTTTAAGGGCGTCGGGGTCTACAGAAGTCATGCCGGTTTTCGAAGTTAGGGGAAGCGAAGCCGCGGCGCTCCGCTCGTTGCCTCGATGAGCCCACCGGACTGTCCCTCAGCATGGTTGCGTCCCCGCAGTACCGCTTCCGTTTCGCCCGGCAAAATCAGTGTAGCGCCGCCGCCCCCGGCGCGGCCAACTTCCGGATACGCCGTCATTCGCCCGGGGCTGCTTGGATGAGCGACTACCTCCTGACTGCTGGTTCTTTCTTGACTGAATGAGGACTCAGGGTGCTGCAGTGTCGCGTCAGGCACTCAGTGCGGATGGCTTCAGTCTTTCGGTTGCTTTCGTTTGTTCCCAGGTGTTCCATTCTTCCACCAGTTTGCCGTCCACAATGCGAGCGATGTTGATTCCCAGCAGCGTAACGGGTTCCCCGGTCTCTCGAATCTGGACATTGGCGGTCATGCGGGTAACGACCTTCTCGCCGTCGGCCAGTTGATCCTCAATGCGGAAGGAGTCCTTGGAATAGATAAAGAGGTTGTGGAAGTAGAGGATGCTCTGACGGAGCCCCTCCAGATCGCGGTCACCCGCTGACGGGTGCCCGACATAATTGGGCGCAACGACTTCATCCAGCGCCGAAACGTCTCCAGCGGCATATAGATCCACTAGTTTTCGAAAGACCGCTTTTCTGAACTCCGGAGAATCTTGCAGCGTTGCGTTGTGCATGGCGATTCCCTCTCACATTACCAAACCTTGCCTCCTACAACCAGGACGTGCCCGCCCTGCGAATTTGGACGGCTGAACCAGTCGTTAGCGTCCGCTCCATTCTCAGGGAGCCCGCGATGGTCCGCGAAGAACGCGCTTGTGGCAACTGATCCCGCCCTCCGTCTGAGTGGTCGGCTAACCGGAAGTTGAGTTCATGAAGATCGCCGCAAGTTCCAGCCTCAGGCCGCGCCATCGACCCAGGGCTTGACCGCATCCACGGGGGTGCGTTCACTTCCACAGAAGGGAGACGAGTTGGCCGGATTCCAGGGTGACGGGGGCGTCGAGGGGGCGGATCCAGAGGGGTGGGCCGGGGGTGTAGTCGGGGTTGAAGGCGTGGGGGAGGAGGTCGTTATGGGCGGTGACGCGGCAGAATTCGCTCCAAAACGGGGGTTCGATGGCGCCGAGGGTAAGGTGGCGTCCGTCGGCGGTGGGGTAGATGTGGTTGCAGGGCCAGCCGCCGGTGAGGGGCATTTGCCCGCGTTGGGGGTTTTGCCCGCCGAAGTGTGCCGCCCCCGCCGTGGGCAGGAGCCAGTGGACGACAGGGTCGATCATCGCCACATCAATGTATTGGCCTTCGCCAGTTCCGGCGCGGTGAAGGAGGGCGGCGAGGATGTGCAGGGCGGCAAAGGTCGCGCCGCCGAGGTCGGCGATTTGTGCGCCGGGGGGGATGGGGCCGCTCTCAGACGTGCCGGTGAGGCCGAGCAGACCGCCAATGGCAATGTAGTTGAGGTCGTGGCCGGGGCGGTTGGCATAGGGGCCGGTCTGGCCGTAGCCGGAGAGGGAACAGTAAATGATGCCGGGGTTAACCGCTTTGACCGCTTCATAGCCGATGCCCCATTTGTCCACACTGCCGGGTTTGAAGGTTTCGACGATGATGTCGGCGGTGGCGGCGAGTTTGAGGAAGATTTCGCGGCCTTGTTTATTGCGGTAGTTGAGGGCGAGGGATTGTTTGCCCCGGTTGAGCATGTCGAACATGGTGGAGCCGCCGAATTCCGGGGGGGCTTCGCGGGCGTAGTCACCGAGGAGGGGGGTTTCGACTTTGATCACGTCCGCGCCGAGGTCGGCGAGGAGGCGGGTGGTGTAGGGGCCGGGGAGGAGGCGGGAGAGGTCGAGGATGCGGAGGTTGGAGAGGGGGGAGGGCATGGGAATGGTGAATTGGGAATAGTCAGTTGTTAATGGTTAGGGGGGCGATCTGGTATCTTTTGAAGCGGGGACGCCGGGGGAATTATAGCGGATGTGGAGGGATTGGACTCTGGTAAAATAAAGAAAATCAAAAAAAGTGTGCTCAGACCCTAAAGGTTTTTCTCGATGAATTCGGGAACTCATTCGCAAATGGCGCACCTTTTTACAGGATCGTCTCTTGCAAACAAAACCTTTAGGGTCTGGCCTGAGTAGTTACAAAAGTGGTTAATGTATGTCCATAGAAAATGTTACTCGCCAGCTTGTTGACCAAATCGTCAGGTTGATCCACCCCAAACAGATTATTTTGTTTGGCTCAGCCGCGCGTAAAGGGGAAAAAGTGGTAAATGACATTGATTTGCTCGTCGTGATGCCGGAAGGCACGCATAAACGGCACACGGCACAGGATCTTTATCGAAAAATTATAGGGATCGAAATGCCTTTTGATATCATCGTGGCGACGCCAGGCGATTTGGCGAGGCATCGAGATAATCCAGGTTTGATTTATTGGAATATTCTTCGGGAAGGAATTGAAGTTTATGCCGCTTGAACAGGAATTTCCCGGCAGTGCAAAAGATTGGTTGCGTTATGCGCGCGGTGACCTCCAACTGGCCCGTACCCGGAAAACTTCCCTTATTCTTTATGCGGCTTTATGTTTTCACGCTCAGCAAGCGGCTGAAAAATCGCTTAAGGCCGTCTTGATTGGGCATGGTATTCCTTTTCCCCGGACCCATAATTTGAGAACGTTGCTAGATTTGATGGTCAACCGATTTGAAATCCCTGACGAGGTTCAAACCGGGCGCTTTTGACCGATTATGCGGTGACCAGCCGGTACCCAGGCGATTATGAGGAAATTGATCGGAAAGAATACCTGGAAGCGGTTCGTTTGGCACAAGTGATTTTGGATTGGGCCGAGAGGGTGGTTAGTCAAAATCTTTAAACCAAGTGCCCCCTCACCCCCGCTCCAAATACACCTGATACCGCTCCAGCAACGCCAGTAGCACCTGATCGGTAAAATCGTTCAACTTCCGCAACATATCCCCCCACGCGTGCGGCGAATGAATGGCCGACCCCTCGTACACCGCGATCATCGACTCCACCAACATACTCCGAAAAAACAAAAACGCATTCACCGCCTCGGGACTATTCAACCCGCACCGGCGGCCAATCGACGCGTATTCGTACCCTAACGACCGCGCCTCCGCCCGCCCGGTTTGTTCGTCCGTCACCAGGAACGTGTTCAACCCCCGCAACATCTCCCGGCCCCCGCGCCGGTACTGGTCACGGGCATCCTGATCAAGTTTGCGATACCAACTTTCTTCCTCCAACCGCCCATCGCTGACCTGGAACCGCGTCCGCCCCAACGCACTTTGAATGAGCAAATCCGCCTCGCGCGGGGTCTCCATTTGCTGAGATTGCGTCCACAGTTCGACCTCCTGCCGTTTAAACCGCCGATGCCCGCCTTGTGTGCGATGCACGGGCAAACGTCCCTGATCGGCCCACAAGCGCACTGTGCTAGGGTGTACCCCCAAAATTTCCGCCGCCTCGCTCAGGTTGAGCCATTCGTTCGTCATTAGATTTCTCCTGCCAACGCCGCCCGTTCGATCACGGATGTGGGCCGCTCCCCCCCACCTTTTTGAAAAGCCTTCACGTCAATCTGACGCAGAATGATCAACGAAACGACCAAAAACACCCCCAATAGCACAAACCCCGCCGCGTACCCCATCACCGCACTATTCGGCGCCAACCGGGCAAGATCACGAAAAATCGCCGTAATCACCGCCCCCAACAACCGGGCAAACGCACTCGCCGACCCCCACGCCCCAATAAACAGCCCCACCTTACCGGGCACGGTCATATCCAGCATCAACGACAGATTCGACACTGTCGCCGGACCGGTTGCCAACCCCAACAACACCACCCCGAAATAAAACAGATTCTTGCCCCCGGCAAACGCGCTGATCGCCACCACCCCAAACGCCGCCGCGCCCAACCACGACGCCATCCGTGCGACCGTCAACTTGGACACGCGCCCTTCCAACATCCCCGCCACCACCAGCGAAAGTAAATAACACGTCCCCCAAATCGAAGTGATCCGCGTCGTCGCGCTCACCGGCAATTCAAACGCCCGCGCCGCAAACGGCTCCAACAGCACATCCTGCCCCAACACCGCCGCCAGCATCAGCATCAGGTACACAAAAAACAACGCCACCTGCCGGTTGGATCGGATTTCACGTATCACCGTTTTGAGCGAATAACGCTCCTCGTAAACCGGATTGGCAATCCGGCCATCCCTTTTTTCCAACCCCAACAAGCCCAACACCCCCATCCCCCACGCGATCAGGGCCACCGTCATAAACGCCCCCTGCAACAAGTCCGGCGTGTAATTCTCCAACATCCGGCTCAACGTCGCCGCCGTGCCGATGATAAACACAATCATCATAAAAAACATCGTCGCCGTCGTTTTGGAGCGCCCCTGCTCCCCAGAAATTTCCGACGCCAGCGAAAAATACGACACTGTCGCCAGATTGAACCCCATCCCCCACGCCCCAAACGTCACCACCCCCAATCCCAATCCCAACCAGAAATTCTCCGGCAAAATGAGCGCCACCTGCGCCGCCAACATCAACCCCGCCACGCACAGCATCAACCCCGCCACAATGTACGGCGTCCGCCGCAAGCCGAACAGCGGATAACGGTCGGAAAACGACCCCACTGCCACTTGAACAAACGAAAACAGGTACGGGGGCGAAAACAACAAAACCACCAGCGTCGCCGCCAACCCCTGATCCTCGATCAGAATCCGGTTGAGCGTGCTGTTGATGGGCACGAGCGTGATGGCAACCGCGGCGTGGATGAGACCTAATTGCAAACGTTTGAGAAACATGAAGACTCCAGTAATGAGTGATGAGTGATAAGTGAAACGTGACAGGCCGACAGTCGGAAAATGGTTCTGGCCAGTCAAAATTCTACGTGAATCTATCAGAATCTACCGGATGCTACAATGTAAGTTTACTTAAGTTTGCATTTGGATTTGGGAAATTCGTGCTTTGACCCTGGTGGGAGCATTCTGAGCGGAGCGGCAACTGGCCCGACTTTTGAAGTTTTTGATGTCCAGTGCAGTCGAAGGATGCGGGGCCAGTCTATAAATTCCGTCAAAAATTGTCCCATTCCCACCCTCAAATTTTAAAATCCGTATTTTTCCTTGGTGGAAGCATCCTGAGCGGAGCGGCAACTGGCCCGCCTCTTGAAGTTATTTATGTCCAGCTCAGTCGAAGGATGCGGGTCTGTGTAAATCGTCGAAAATTTTCCGACAACTTCCCCCAATGATCAAACGGCACAATCCACGCCTTCCATCTCCTGCAATTGCAATTCCCCCGCCCCCAACTTCGCCCCCGCCACCACCTCCTCCAACAAGGCCACAAACTCCTCCGCCGTTTCCCGCGTCATCAACCGTTGCCGCACCTCACGCGTCATCGCGTAAGGCGACAAATACCGCGACGCATACTTGCGAAACAACACCAACCCCCGCTCCGGCCCATAAAACGCCAGATTCAATTCGAGATGGCGTAGCATCGTCGTGCGAACCACGTCCGGGGGAACTTGATCCCGTTCGAGCCAGGAAAAAATCCACGGGTTGTACATTGCCCCGCGCCCGATCATCACCCCCGCACAACCGGTGTGCGCCTTCATCCGGTCAATGTCCGCCACCGTCGTGACATCCCCGTTCCCGATCACGGGAATTTTTAGCGCGTCCACCACTTCCGCAATCGCATCCCAATCCGCCTGCCCGCCGTACCCCTGCGCCCGCGTCCGCCCGTGGACGGCGAGCAGTTGCGCGCCGTTGTCCTCCACGATTTTGGCAACTTGCAAATAATTGCGTGTCGACTCATCCCACCCTAATCGCATTTTGCCCGTCACCGGCACTTCGAGATGCGTCGTCAGCAGACGAAAAATCTCCGCGATTTTTTCCGGCGTCCGCATCAGCCCTACCCCCGCCCCCCGCGCACTGATTGTCTTCGCCGGACAACCCATGTTCACGTCAATCACGTCCGGCCCGCGTTCTTGAATCCGCAACGCCGCGTCGAGAATTTTCCCCGGATCATCCCCGTAAATCTGAAACGTGACCGGACGCTCAGCCTCGGTAAACGCCAGCTTTTCGTCCACGTGCGCGATCCGCTCCAGCACATCCTCCGCCTTCACAAACTCCGTATAACTCATCGCCGATCCCAACCCGCGACAAAGCGACCGGAACGGCTGGTCGGAGTAACCGTCCATCGGGGAGAGGAGGGTGTCGCCGGGGATGGGGAGGTGGTGAATTGAAAAACTCATTCCTTTCCCTTCACCAACGCCGCATCCAACGCCTGCCGCAGACTCCGCGCCTCGATAATCTCGATCCCCTTCGGCCAGGGTTCGCCTTTGCGGAGCCGGCGGGGGACGATGGCGGTTTTGAAACCGAGGCTGGCGGCTTCGCGCAGACGCGCAGGCATCTGCCCAACTGAGCGCAGTTCGCCCGACAGGCCGATTTCGCCGATGAGGACGGTATCTACTCGAACGGGATGATCATTGATGGAGGATGCAATCGCGACGGCCACGGCGAGATCGGCGGCGGGTTCGTCCACGCGCAGACCGCCGACGACGTTGACGAACACATCTTGCTCCGACAGGCGGATGCCCACGCGGCGGGTCAACACCGCGACCGTGAGCAGGAGCCGGTTGATGTCGAGACCGTTTGGCGTCCGGCGGGGGTTGCCGAAGTTGGTGGAACTGGTCAACCCCTGGATTTCTACGAGCAGGGGGCGGGTCCCTTCCATCGTAACGGCGATGGCCGAACCGGGTGCGTTGATCATTCGTTCCGCGAGAAACGCCTCGGACGGGTTAGGGACTTCGACCATCCCTCGCTCCAGCATTTCAAACACCCCCACCTCGGACGTGGCCCCGAACCGATTCTTGACCGAGCGGAGCAGGCGATAGCTCTGAAAGCGGTCGCCTTCGAGATACAGCACCGTGTCCACGATGTGTTCCAACACCCGCGGCCCGGCGATAGCCCCCTCTTTGGTGACGTGCCCGATGATGAAGACGGCAATCCCGGTCGTTTTCGCCAGTTCGCGCAGGCGGGAGGCGGATTCCCGAACCTGCGTCACCGACCCGGCGGAGGACTCGTGTTCGGGCATGTATACGGTTTGGATGGAGTCGACGATGAGGAGTTGGGGTTTGGTTTCGGTAATGTGTTCGAAAATGGTCGAGAGGTTGGTTTCCGTGACGAGGAAGAGGTCCTCTGGGAAATCTTCTTCGGCTTTTTTGGCCTTCGCTGTTTTCCCATCAGACATGGGGGAGATGAGGCGGACGGCGCGCATTTTGATCTGGCGTTCGGATTCCTCGCCGGAGACGTAGAGGACAGTGCCGACGCTCGCCATTTCGAGGGCGGTTTGAAGCAGGAGGGTGGATTTGCCAATGCCCGGATCACCCCCGATGAGGACCACCGAGCCGGGAACCACGCCCCCGCCCAACACGCGGGCAAATTCCCCAATCGGGAGGGGCATCCGTTCTTCGGCGTCGCCGCTGATCTCGCCCAAGCGGCGCGGAGTGGAGCGTCCGGTTAAGCCGCGCGGGGCGCGGCTTTTGTCGGGTTTGGGTTCTTCGACAATTTCTTCGACGTAACTGTTCCAAGCGTTACAGTTGGGACAACGGCCCATATATTGCGCGGTGCGGCGGCCACATTCTTTACAGACGTATTGGGTGCGGGTTTTTGACATGGGCGCAATTATACTGCCTAAAGAGAACGGTTTTGGAGAAAAACAGATAGCCTTTCAGTATTTTAGGGCAGGGGTGGCACGCGGGAGGATGCTTTGATGAAGGCTCAGGCGTGCTTGGCATGTAAGTCCACCTACAAAAATTCGGGTTTCCATCTCGTTAATCCCGGTAGAACCGATACTACAAAAACAGCCCCTAAAACCGAAATTTTAGGGGCTGTGATAGGAGATGAGCTTGAAAGGCGTTTAGGCGGGGGCCAGGATTTCGAGTTCAGGTTCCGGTTTTGGGGTTTCATTTTCCCCTTTTTTGAAGAGGAGGATTTCTTTGGTTTCTTTCCCATCTTCATCGGTTTGAATACTAACATCTACCAAGATGTCCATGAAGTGTTCAAACCGGCCTGATAAGAGGCCGTCGGAGAGGGGATCTTCAACTTTGTTTTGAATGACGCGGCGGAGAGGGCGTGCGCCAAATTCCTGGTCATAACCCATGTCCGAAAGTAAATCGAGCGCTTCTGGGGTGGCCTCCAGCGTGAGATTGTATTCTTCAAGCCGGTGTGCAACTTTGTTTAACTCCAGCGTCACGATTTGGCGTAAATCATCCCGGTTGAGGGAGCGGAAGATGATGGTGCCGTCCATGCGGTTGATAAACTCGGGGCGGAAGGTGCGTTTGAGGGCGGCGTTCAGTTTCTTCTGCATCTCGTTGAAAGAGAGTTTTTCTTCGAGTTCTTCGTTGACTTTGAGCGTAAAGCCCAGCGAAGTCTGCTTTTTGATCATGTCCGCACCCACGTTGGAGGTCATGATGATGATGGCGTTGCGGAAGTCTACCTTGCGGCCTTTGGCATCGCTCAAGCGACCTTCTTCCATGATTTGCAGGAGCATGTTGTGGACTTCGGGGTGCGCTTTTTCGATTTCGTCAAAGACGACGATGGAGTACGGGCGACGGCGCAGGCCCTCGGTCAGTTGTCCGGCTTCTTCGTAGCCGACGTACCCTGGCGGGGCACCCACCAAACGGCTGACGTTGTGCCGTTCCATAAATTCGGACATGTCCAGTTGAATGAGGGCGTCTTCACTGCCAAACATGAATTTGGCGAGGGCTTTGGTCAGTTCAGTTTTGCCGACGCCGGTTGGGCCGAGGAAAATGAACGAGCCAATCGGACGACGGGGGTCTTTTAACCCCGCGCGGGCCCGACGGACGGCTTTCGAGATCATTTTGATGGCTTCTTCCTGACCGACGATGTGGCCGCGCAGTTCATCTTCCATGTGCAGAAGGCGTTCGGATTCTTCTTGGGCAATCTGCATGGTGGGGATGCCCGTCCACATGGCGACGACTTCGGCGATGTCCTGCGGGGTGACGGTGGGGCTTTTATCCCGATCCCAACCGGTGCGGATTTTTTCGAGTTGGCCTTCAAGGGCGCTTTCGCGTTCGCTGAGTTCTTGAATGTCGTCGTACAAGCCCCCTTCGGCGGCGGCGGCTTGTTGGGCACGGATTTCGCGGAGTTGGCTGATCAGGTCTTTGGCGGTTTTGGCGGCGGGGCTTTTGTACATGCGAACCCGCGAGGAAGATTCGTCAATAAGGTCAATGGCTTTGTCGGGGAGGAACCGTTCGGTGACGTAGCGGGAGGAGAGATGGACGGCGGCTTCGATGGCTTCGTCGGTGATGGTGAGTCGGTGGTGTTCTTCGTAAGCCTCGCGGATGCCATGGAGGATTTCGATGGCTTCTTCCACAGAGGGTTCGTCTACGGTGATGGGTTGGAAACGCCGTTCGAGGGCGGCGTCACTTTCGATGTGTTTTCGGTACTCTTCGAGGGTGGTGGCCCCGATCACTTGCAGTTCCCCGCGGGAGAGGGCGGGTTTGAGAATGTTCGCGGCATCCACGGATGAACCGGCGGCTCCAGCCCCGACGAGCATGTGGACTTCGTCAATAAAGAGAATGGCCCCGGACGATTTTAGTTCTTCGATCACGCGTTTGAGCCGTTCTTCAAACTGGCCCCGGTACATGGTTCCGGCGACGAGTGAGCCTACGTCAAGTTGGAGGAGCCGTTTGTCGAGTAATGGGGTGGGGACGTCTCCATCGATGATCCGTTGGGCGAGGCCTTCGACGATGGCAGTTTTGCCGACGCCAGGTTCGCCGATGAGGGCGGGGTTGTTTTTGGTGCGCCGTGCCAGGATTTGGATGACGCGTTCGATTTCCATTTGGCGGCCAATGACCGGATCGAGTTTGCCTTCCTCGGCTTTGGAGGTCAGGTCGGTGGCAAGTTGGTCCACCATGGGGGTTTTGACCTTCTTTTTCTCTTGTTGTTCAGGTTTTTTGCCTGCGGGAACGGCTTTGCGCGGGGTGCTGGATTCTTGGAGCACACGACGGGTTTGGCGGCGAATTTGCTCGGCGGTGACGCCTAGTTTTTGGAGTACGTTCAACGCGATGCCTTCACCGTAGTTCACCAGACCTAATAAGATGTGTTCGGTGCCGATGTAGTGATGGCCCATGCGTTTGGCTTCTTCAAAGGCAAATTCCAACACTTGTTGTGTCCCAGGGGAGAGATCAATTTTGCCGCCACGATATTGACCTGTCCCTGTCAGGCGTTGAACCATTTCTTGCACTCGCCGGGTTTCCAACCCCAATTCGCGAAGAACCCGTCCGGCCACTCCCCCTTCCTCGCGGATCAATCCCAATAGTAAATGTTCTGTACCAATATAATTATGACGCATACGCTCAGCTTCTTCGTGTGCGAGGCTTAAAACGCGGCGTGCTCTTTGCGTGAGTCGATCTTTGCCAGACAAAATACTGCCTCCTTGCCCGTTCAGTCAAACGGAGTGCAATGGGTTTTTAAAATTAGCGTTGGGTTTCAAAAGGACAAAATTTTCTTTTTTTATCCTTTTTTTTCAACGCATACAGCAAAAAAGATTTTGAATTATTGCTGTATCAAAAATTCTACCAGAAATTATCTTTTAGCGGATCAGCAAGCTCTAAGAAGAGTATAAGAAAAGCGCACCACTTTGAACGAGCGGTGCGCTTTTTATAATCATTTATGTAGAGAAGGCGTTATGCTGGGTCGGTCTCGGCAGGTTGCTCATCTGAGCTTTCTGTGGTTTCGTTCCCGGCGAGCGCCATTTTCAAATCCAGGTCTGCATAAGCCAGGGAATGGACTTTGCGGAGACTTAAGCCAATGCGGTGGTTGTCGGGGTCAATCTTGATGACGCGCAAGGTCAGGACATCGCCGTCTTTTAAGACTTCTTTGGGGTGCTCAATGCGTTGATCGCTCAGTTCGGAAATGTGGATCAACCCTTCGAGGTCCGTATTTTCGATGCGGGCAAACGCCCCAAACTTTGCCAGACGAACGATTTTAGCCTGGATCAATTGGCCTTCGCGGTAGGTCGAGACTTTGGCGGGCCAGGGATCAGACTGCAGTTGGCGAATGGACAGCCCGATGCGTTTGTTGGCTTCATCGATATTGATGACTTTGACTTTGACTTCTTGCCCAACTTTCAGCACCTGGCTGGGGTGGGTAATATGTTCCCAGGAGATTTCGGTCATGTGAACGAGACCATCGGCGCCGTTGATGTTGACGAATGCGCCAAAATCGGCCAGGCTGGTAACACGGCCAGAAAGTACGTCACCTTCTTTGATTTCTTCGAGCAAACGATCTTTGAAGATTTCGCGCGATTCTTGTAAGGCGGCCATTTCTGAGAAGATGAGGCGGCGTCGTTCGCGGTCCACTTCGATTGCTTTCACAATGATCGGCTGACCGGTCATTTTCGCCCAGCGCTGATCGGGGGTGTTTCCCCCGCCATAGGCCATACGGCGTGAGGGGCTAACCTGCGAGGCGGGGACAAACCCGCGCAACCGACCCATTTTGACGATTAAACCGCCTTTGTTATAGCCAGCAATCGTGCCTTCATGAATTTGGTTTGATGCCACCAAATTTTCGGCCTGACTCCAATCTTCCTCTTCGATAGCTTTGGCGCGAGAAAGAACCAGATTTCCGTTGGAGTCCTCAGGACTCACGACAAAAACGGCAAGTTCTTTTCCTAATTCGATCTGTTCGCGTTCTTCCGGATCGAGTTGGCTAATTTCTTTGCCAGGAATAATCCCTTCGGACTTGGCCCCGATACTCACCAGGACCTCATCATCATTGATACCCACGACAACGCCAGTGCGAATTTCACCTTGACGAGGTAAATCAAGGTTAACTTCTTCTTGCGCGAGTAAATCGGCCATAGAGGGTTGGTTTTCAGTCTCCTCCATCTGTTGTGTGTGACTGCTTTCCGTTTCGTTTTCGGTAAGCAATTCCTGTTCTTGTTCCATAAGTAAAAGATAGCTCCAGTAAAGTGACGTTAAGCGATTATTATAAAGGGTGAGATGCAACTTGGCAACCTTTGTGGTAACATTGGGGCTTCCATTCTAAACTCTCATGTATTTACCTTCAAGGAAGTGAATTTAAGGAAAGCTATGCCTGCTATTTTTCCCTTTACAGCTATCGTCGGTCAAGAACGGATGAAACGTGCCTTACTCCTCAATGCCATCGATCAACGCATTGGCGGGTTGCTTATCCGTGGGGAACGTGGAACCGCAAAATCCACCGCCGCCCGTGCTTTGGCCGCACTTCTGCCTGAAATGGATGTTTTTCTCGACTCGCCTTTCAACGATGATCCGGGTTCGCCGGAAACGTGGTCCGATTGGGTTAAAGATCATCAAACCAACGGAGCCGAACTTTCCAAAGGCAAACGCCGCATCCGTTTTATTGATCTGCCCGTCAGCGCCACCGAAGACCGCGTGGTGGGGACCCTAGATATCGAACAAGCGATCAAAAAAGGGGAACGTCGGTTTGAACCCGGCGTATTGGCCGCGGCCAATCGAGGCTTACTTTATATAGATGAAGTCAATCTACTGGACGATCATGTGGTAGATTTATTACTCGACTCCGCCGCGATGGGCGTCAACATTGTCGAACGCGAAGGCATCTCTTTCATGCACCCCGCCCGGTTCATTCTCATCGGCACCATGAACCCCGAAGAGGGCGACCTGCGCCCCCAACTGCTCGACCGCTTTGCCCTCTCCGTCGAAATTCGAGGCATTCGCGACCCGCGCGAACGGGTGCTCATCATGGAACGCCATTTGGAATTTGAAACCAACCCCGAAAAATTCCGTGAAAAATGGCTTGCCCAAGAACATACCATGACCCAAAAAATCGAAGCCGCCCGTAAGATCGTAGATCAAGTGCAATATACCCGCCGGGACATGGTCTCCATCGCCGCCCTGACTTCCTCGCTTCATGTGGACGGACACCGCGCGGACCTCGTGATCCTCAAAGCGGCGCGTGCCCAGGCCGCGTTCGAAGCCCGCACCCAAATCACCGACCACGACATCGCCCTCGCCGCCGAACTAGCCCTCCCCCATCGGATTCGCCGTGGCCCCTTCCACCAGGCCGAAATCGGGGTGGAAGAACTCCAAGATCGCATTTCGCAACTCCAAAGCCAATCTACAGGCGATGAGGGGGCCACGGAAATGAGCGAGCAACAACAAAACGATCAGAGTAACGTAAAAAAAAAGCGGTAGACTCTGAAAGTGGTGAAGAGACCTCCCAACGCGGGCCGGTTGAACCCGGCCCGCAGGATGTCTTTCATTCAAGCAATGCCAACTGGTGGGAAGGGGGGGAAAAAGTCAAAGCCACCCAATCGTTTGCCCCCCGCAAACTAGATACCCCCCTCGATAAAATGACCCGCCGCCACACAGGGCGCCGTTCCCGCACGCGTACCGAACGCAAACGGGGACGCTACATTCAGGCCAAACCCGCCCACGGGAAAACCAACGACCTCGCTTTTGATGCTACCCTTCGCGCCGCCGCCCCCTTTCAACGAGAACGCACCGAACAACGTAAACAAGTCGCTTTTGCCATCCAAACCGAAGATTTACAGCGCAAAGTACGCGTGCGTCGAACGGCTAATCTGGTTTTGTTTGTCGTGGATGCCTCCTGGTCCATGGCCGTGGCCGAACGTATGTCGGCGACAAAGGGCGCGATTCTTTCGTTATTGACCGACGCGTACCAACGGCGTGACCGTGTGGGGTTGGTCGTTTTCCAAAAAGATCGGGCGCGGTTGATCCTCCCGCCTACGAACTCTGTTCAATTGGCCCAACGCGCGCTGGCGGACATCCCCGTCGGGGGTAAGACCCCCCTTTCGGCAGGGTTGTTTCTCGCTTATCAGGTCGTGCGCCAGGAAGGGTTCACCCATCCCGATGTGGAACCTCTCATCATTCTCCTCACGGACGGGGCAGGGAATGTCTCGATGACCGGGTCGCTTGCCCCGCAAAAAGAAGCCCATCAGCTGGCTGAACAGATTGCAATGGAAGGCATTCGGAGTGTGGTCATCAACATGGAACATGCCGCGTTTGATCAAGGCTTGGCTCAATCTTTGGCTGAACATCTCAAAGGCCCGTGCTACACGCTCAGTGAGTTGAAAGCCGAGAGTTTGTTACAAACTGTACGTGCCGAAATGGGTGCGTAAAAAAGTAATGAGTAATGGAATTCATTGCTCGGTAGGAGTAACCTTTGTCAACCCCAGTTATTTCAATCACTAAACTGAGTAAACACTACAAAGTCCCGGTGCGCGAGGCCGGGCTGAAGGCGTCGGTGGTGAGCCTGTTTAATCGGAAATATCGCGAAGTCAAAGCGGTGGATGAGATCGGGTTCTCGATTCAGCCGGGGGAGGTGGTGGGTTTTCTTGGCCCGAACGGGGCGGGGAAAACGACCACGCTCAAGATGCTGTCTGGGTTACTGCACCCGACCGGGGGGGAGGTCTCCGTGCTGGGGTACGAACCCCGGAAGCGTCAGGCGGATTTCCTGCGCCAGATCACGTTGGTGATGGGCAATCGGAATCAACTTTCCTGGGATTTGCCCGCGTTGGATTCATTCGAACTGAACCGGGCGATTTATGGGTTGCCGTCCGAATCCTTTAAGAAGGTGCGGGACGAGTTTATTGACCTGTTGGAAGTGAGAGATTTGGTGCAGAAGCCGGTGCGGAATCTGTCGTTGGGGGAGCGGATGAAGATGGAGATTATTGGTGCGTTGCTCCACACCCCCAAAG
>JABWBV010000105.1 GCA_013359445.1 Anaerolineales bacterium
GTGGGGGTGGGAAGCGGAGAGAGGGTGATAAGGGGAGAAGGAGAAGGGGTGAAGGCGGGTGTGGGGGAGGCAAGGGGAGGGGAAGCGGTGAGGATGGGCAGAGGAGAGGGGGAGGGGGTGGGCTGAGGGGCGGGGGACGAAGTGCAGGCGGCGAGGAGCATGAAGAGGGGCAGGATGAGGGTACGGAGGGGGCGATTCATGGGGAAAGATTATATCATTGGGCGGAATTGGGCTATGTAGGATAAAATAGGGGCCATGATTCCCCTTGAAAAGGATAAAGTTCATGCTTAACGATGTTTCCTCCGCATTATACGAATTTACCCAATTAACCCTCAACATCCCCGATGCCGCGCTCGAAATTTCCTGGGGCTGGCGCGATTACACGGGCGAAGGCATCCGGTTCGCGTTCTTTCGCACCTATGAAGAACTGCTGGAACTTGCGAGACAACTGGAAGGGGAACGTGCCCGCACGGCTCCGCTGACCCACGCCCAGCGCATCCTCGGTCAGTACCACGCCGCCTACCTGGATTTGCAAGCCCTCTGCCTGGGGCTGACCGACGAACTCGCCACACGCCCCCCCGCGGAGGAAGAATGGCCTATCCGCGCCGCCCTTGCCCACATCGTTGGCGCGGATTTGGGCTTTTACGGCGTACTCACCTTTGCGTTGGCGCACCACCGCGCAGGCACCTGGTCGCCCGATACCAAAATCACCGACCCGGACTGGGACCGCCTGATCGGCCTGAACGAAGCGCAATACGGCGAATTTTTGAACAGCCCGTTCACCGCCCTGCAAACCGGCCACCGCTCCTGGCACACTCGTATTTTGACCGAATTTGCGACGCTTACCGACGCCCAACTTGAATGGCCCTCCCGTTATTGGGAAAAAGAATTGATGTCGGTCGGTTTTCGCCTCGGACGGTTCACCTCCCATTTACAGCAACACACGATTCAGATCGAAAAAATCCTGTCTGTGATCAGTAGCCCGCCTAACGAAGCGCGCCGCTTGATCCGGTTGCTGTACCGCGCCCTCGCACAGGTAGACGCCGCCCTGATCGGAATCTCCCCCGATCACCCCGCTTGCACGGTCCTTGCCCAAACCCTCACCCAACGCACCGCCGAAATCGCCGAAGCGTTGATCAGCCAGACTTCGGCGTGATATCACCCTGCTCGTAGTGAGGCACGCCAGTGCCGACGGCACTGGCGTGCCTCACTACAAACTTAAAAAAATGCTCATCGAACCCCTCCTCACCGGACACACCATCCCCAAAATCGGCTTTGGCACCTGGAATATCGGGGGCGGCATGTCGCCGGACTATTCGCAAGACGCACGGGGACTGGCCGCCATCCGGGCGGCCTTAGAAACGGGCTACACCCACTTCGACACCGCCGAAATGTACGCCAACGGTCACACCGAAGAACTCCTCGCCCGCGCCATTCGTGAAACCCGCACCCCGCGCGAAAAACTCTTCCTCACCACCAAAGTCTGGACCAACCATCTCCGCACCCCAGAAACGATCAAAGCCTGTGAAAACAGCCTGCGCCGGTTGCAGACCGATTACCTGGACCTGTACCTGATCCACTGGCCGGGCAGTGTCCCTCTCGAAGACACCGTCCGCGCCCTCAATGACCTGACCCGCCGCGGGTTGGTGCGCGCCGTCGGGGTGAGCAACTTCGACCTGCCTCTGCTCCACCGTGCCCAAGCCGCCTGCGAAACCCCCCTCGTCAACAATCAAGTCCCATACAGCCTGCACCACCGGGAATACGCCCAAAATGGCGTCCTCGCCTACTGCCAGCAAAACGGCATCGTCCTCACCGCCTACACCCCCGTCGAAAAAGGCCGCGTTGGAACCAACCCCGGTCTGCAAACCCTCGCCCGCAAACACGGGGCCACGCCCACCCAAATCGCCCTCGCCTGGCTCATTCACCAGCCCCGCGTCATCACCATCCCCATGTCCCACAACCCCGCGCATATTTTGGAAAACTTCCGCGCGAGGGAAGTGAAGTTGGACGAGGATGATATAAAGCAACTCAACGCGCTGAAATGATCCACTAAGGACACGAAGAGCACTAATTTTTAGAATTCTTCGTGCCCTTGGTGAACTTCGTGGATCATCTTTTTTTCTATGAACCTCTCCGAACCCATTGCCGAAGGCCGCATTGCCCAAATATATCCCTGGGATGACGGTAAAATCCTCAAACTAGCGCGTGACTGGGTTTCCGCCGACTGGCTCGCCTACGAATATCACATCGCCAAAATCGTCCACGCCACCGGGCTGAACGTCCCCGAACCGTTTGAACAAATCGAAGTGGAGGGGCGCGCGGGGATTGTGTACGCCCGCGTCGAGGGGAAAACAATGCTCTCCCACATTGGCCGCGCCCCGCACAAAGCCATCGGTTTTGGCCGCACCCTCGCCCGTCTGCACCGGGAGATGCACACCAAACCCGGCGCGCCCGATCTGCCCAACATCAAAGAGCGCCTGCGTGGGAAAATCGAATCGGTCAACGGTGCCCCGCCCGAAATCCGTGCCCAAGTGTTGGAAAAACTCAACACCCTCCCCGAAGGAGATCGCCTCCTGCACGGCGATTTTCACCCCGACAACGTGATTTTCTCCCCCGCCGGAAAAGGCTTCGACCCCGTGATCATTGACTGGCCCGACGCCTCCCGCGGCCACCCCCTGGCGGACGTGGCGCGTACCTCCGTCCTGATCCGGGCGGGCGGCTTGCCCCGACAACCGATCCTGCGCGTTCTGGTGAGCTTATTCCGTAGCACCTTTTACCGCGCCTATCTCAACACCTACTTCAAACACGCCCCCACCTCCCGCACCGACCTGCAAGCCTGGCTCCTCCCCGTCACCTTCGGGCGACTGAGCGAGGATATCGCATCCGAACGCGCCTGGCTCATCGGCGAGGTCTGTGGGATGCTAGGGATTCCTATTCCCGAAAATATTCTCGAAAACTGATCCACAAAGTCCACGAAGAGCACGAAGTAAGATATTTCGCAATGCCGCAAAACTTTTTCGGTTTGGGCGATGGTACACAGATGGCACAGAGGAAAACAGAAGATTTTATTGAATTTTTCTGTGTCCTTCTGCGCTTTCGGCGTTTTCTGTGTACCATTTGGGCGCCACACCTCGCCTCGCCCAAAAGTACGTTTTGCGTGTGATATTTCCTTCGTGTCCTTCGTGGATCGAATTAAAAAATCCCATGACCCAACACAACCGCCTCTATCACGACCTGACCTGGCTCTGGCCCACCCTCAGCCCCCTTGAAGATTATGAAGAAGAAATGGCTGAAATCGTGACCTTAATTGACGAATTCGCTGGCGCGTTCGCCCCGCGTGCCCCCCAAACCCTGCTCGACCTGGGCTGTGGGGGCGGGCACAACGATTACTGGCTCAAACAGCGTTTTTCCATCACCGGCGTGGACCTGAGCGAAGACATGCTCACCCTCGCGCGCCGCCTGAACCCCGAAGCCCGCTACCTCCAAGGCGATATGCGCTCCGTCCGCGTGGGACAGAAGTTCGACATCGTCTTCATCGCCGACGCCATTGACTACATGCTCACCGAAACCGACCTCCGCGCCGCCTTCGAGACTGCCTACACCCACCTCAAACCCCACGGCCTGTTCATCACCTTCGCCGAAGAAACCAAAGAGCGTTTTGAGCAAAACAAAACCAAAACGGTTACCCGCGAAGGCGACGGTGTCGTGCTGACAAGTATCGAAACCTACTTCGACCCCAACCCGGACGATACGACCTACGAAATGAGTTTTGTCTATCACCTCCAGCGGGATGGCAAGTTGCAGACCGAGACCGACCAGCATGTGATGGGCGTGTTCCCGTTTGCGACGTGGATTGAGTTGTTGGAGGAGGTGGGGTTTATGGTGGATGTGGTGGAGTATGAGGACGCGGGGCCGGTGTTTGTGGGGAAAAAAGTTGAAAGTTGAACGTGAAAACGCCCCAAGCCTGGGGCGTTTTGATTTTATTCGCGGGGCTGTAGCGTTGTATTTTAGCGGCCCGCGCCCATTTCATACGTTAGAATTTCTCTAAGAAAAACTGGTAAAATTCCCCTCCGCCCCCCAAACCAAAATTGTCAATAGTGAATTCTCAATTCTCAATTGACAATTCACTATTCACAATTGACAATTATGCTCCCTCCCCTCGCCCCCACCCACCCGCACCCCCTCACCCTCCACGGCCACACCCGCGTTGATCCCTACTACTGGCTCCGTGACAAATCCGACCCCGCCACCCTCGCCTACCTCACCGCCGAAAACACCTACATGGAAGCGGTCATGGCGCACACCAAACCCCTGCAAGAAACCCTCTACCAGGAAATGGTCGGACGCATTCAAGAAACAGACGTAGAAGTACCCGTGAAAAAAGGCCCCTACTTCTACTACACCCGCACCGAAGCAGGCAAACAATACCCCCTCTTTTGCCGCAAAAAAGACAACCTGGACGCGCCTGAAGAAATCACCCTGGACTTGAACCAACTCGCCGAAGGCAAAGACTTTCTCAAACTCGGTGTGTACAAAGTCAGCCCCGATCATCAATGGCTGGCCTACTCTCTCGACGAAGACGGCTCCGAACTCTTTACCATCCACTTCAAAAACCTGACCACCGGCGAAGTCCTCCCCACCCGCATCCCCAACACCACCTACACGGGGGAATGGGCGAATGACAACGTTACCTACTTCTACACCACCCTCGACGCCGCCAAACGCCCCTATCGCCTTCACCGCTATTCTTTCGCCACCGGGCACACCTTGCTCTTTCAAGAAGATGACCCGGTCTTCCTCGTCAGCCTCGAAAAAACCCGCGACGACGCCTATCTATTTCTCAACGTCGGCAGTATCGAAACCTCCGAAATCTATTTCCTCAGCGCCGACACCCCCGAAGGCGATTTCCACGTTATTCACCCCCGCCAGAAAGGCCTGGAATACAAAGTAAGCCACCACACCGGTACGTTTTACCTCGTCACCAACGACCAGGCCAAAAATTTCAAAGTGATGACCGCCCCCGCCACCCGCCCGAGCAAAGACAACTGGACGGAACTCATTCCCCATCGCGCGGAGGTGCGGATTGATGGGGTGGATTTATTCGCGGGGCATCTTGTCGTCTACCAACGGGAAAACGGCCTCCGCACCATCCACATCACGGACTTCGCCACCGAAGAATCTCACGCGGTCACCTTCCCCGAACCCGCCTACACCTACTTTGAAGGCGACAACCCCGAATTCGACACCCCGCTCGTCCGCTTCACCTACGAATCTATGACTACGCCCGACACGGTGTACGACTACAACATGACCACGCGGGAAATGACCCTCAAAAAACGCAAACCCGTGCAGGGCGGCTTCGACCCGAACAATTACCAAGCCGAACGTCTCATGGCCCCGGCCCAAGACGGCACCCTGATCCCGATCAGCCTCGTCTACCGCAAGGGCTTCACCCGCGACGGCAACGCCCCCTGCCTGCTCTATGGCTACGGCTCCTACGGGGCGAGCATGGACCCGTATTTCCTCATCAACGCTATCAGCCTGCTCGACCGGGGGTTCGTCTATGCCATCGCCCACATCCGCGGCGGGGAAGAAATGGGCCGCGCGTGGTACGAAAACGGAAAATTCCTACACAAAAAGAACACCTTCACCGACTTCATTGACTGCGGACGCTATCTGATCGCCGAACGGTACACTGCCAGCGAGCGGATGGCGATCATGGGGCGGAGTGCGGGCGGGTTACTGATTGGCGCGGTCATCAACCTGGCCCCCGATCTGGCGAAGGTGGCTTTCGCGGGGGTGCCATTCGTGGACGTGATCACAACCATGCTCGATACCACCATCCCGCTCACCGCCGGGGAATTTGAGGAGTGGGGCAATCCGCAAAATGAAGAATATTACTGGTACATGTTGTCCTACTCCCCCTACGATAATGTGGAGGCGAAGGATTACCCCCACCTGCTCGTTACGTCCGGGCTGAATGACCCGCGCGTGCAATATTTTGAACCGACCAAATGGGTTGCCAAACTTCGAGCGATGAAAACGGATAACAACCGCTTGCTCCTGAAAACCAATATGGGGGCGGGTCACGCGGGCGCGTCAGGCCGGTACGATTACCTGCGGGAGATTGCGTTTGATTATGCGTTTATTATCGACTCGCTAGGGGTAGGCAGAGAAGGTCAACGAAGTAAATAAGGTAGATAGGGTAGATTTGTACTTTGTCTACCCTATCTACCTTATTTACCCTGTATACCCGATTTACCCCCTCCTATGAAACTTGCCACCCTTTGTTACGTCAAACATAACGGCCACACCCTCATGCTCCACCGCGTGAAGAAGCAGAACGATATGCACGCAGGGAAGTGGAACGGGTTGGGGGGCAAGCTCGACGCGGGGGAGACGCCTGAGGCGTGTGTGATCCGGGAGGTGTGGGAGGAATCGGGGTTGCAGATTCGGAATCCGCGACTGCATGGGGTGTTGACGTTTCCGGCGTTTGCGAATGATGAGGATTGGTATGCCTTTCTCTTCACGGCTACGGAATTTGAAGGGGCGTTGATCGATTCTGCGGAGGGGGTGCTCCGTTGGGTCCCGGATGGGGAGCTGTTGGCGTTGAATTTATGGGAAGGGGATCGGGTGTTTATCCCCTGGTTGGATCAGCCCCGTTTTTTTTCTGGGAAGTTTGTGTACAAAGCGGGAAAGTTGGAGGGGTATGAGGTGGTGTTCTATTGATGATGCGGGTCGCGCGTTCGCGGTGGGGTGGGCGGGTGGCAGGATGGCTTTTTGCGAAGATGAATTTTGTATTACCTGTCAAACGGTTGATCGAGACGGAGCGGGTGCTGGCCTTTGAACATCCCTCGCCTGCGTACGCGGTTCATATTTTGCTTGTGCCGAAGAAACCCATCGAAAGTTTGGCGCAACTCGGAGCGGGGGATGAGGTTTTGTTGGGGGAAGTGTTTTCGGTGGTTCAGCAGTTGGTGGAAAAACTAGGGTTAACTCAGTATCGGGTGATTGTGAATGGGGGAGACTATCAGGAAGTCAAACAATTACATTTCCACCTCGTGCAGGAATAGCTTCTTGACTTTTTAGAACGAGTGTTCTATAATCCGAGCACTGGTTTCTTTTTTGAGGCAAGGAGGCCCAAAATGATGCAAAAATCACCCAATTCATTGTTAAGACGATTGCCCCTCCAGCGAGGGATGGCCTGGGGCGCGCTAATTATTATTGCGCTGGTATTTTTTGAAATGTTCAATTACAGCACAACCGACTTCGCCTTAAGCGATCTTTTGGGTGATTTGGAGTTTATGGGGTTGCGCTGGGCGACGATTTTGGCCCTGGCTTTTTGTGGCATTGACTTTGCCGGGATTGCGCGGATTTTTACGCCGGAAGAAGGGGCTGACGAGCCTGCGGAAGTGTGGTATCTTTTTGGGGCATGGTTGTTGGCGGCGACGATGAACGCGATGCTGACCTGGTGGGGGGTCTCCATTGCTATTTTAAACAATCAATCTTTGGGGAGTGCCGTAGTGGCCCAGGAAACCTTGCTCAAAGCGGTGCCGATTTTTGTTGCGGTTTTGGTATGGCTGAGCCGGATTCTGTTGATTGGGACCTTCTCCGTGGCCGGGGAACGGTTGTTCAGCCAGTCCCGGGGTGTTCGGCAGGTGGGATATGCGCCTTCTGCCCAAGCCCGCCCCCAAACGCAAGCTCCCGCCCGTTTCCAGCCTTCTGGGCGCCCGCAAATGGCCCCTCCCCAACAACACCCGCAACATCAGTCTGCCGCTCCCTCACATACCTCACAAACGGGTGGGTTCCGCCCGGCGCCCAAGCCCAAACCGATTCCTCGCCAAGACCCCACCTACGAACCCTACGAATCGGTGTTTAATCGCCCCGAACCCAATTATCATCCTGTTTCGATGAGTGGGCGCTCTGGCCCCAACGAACCCCCCCGCCGGTAAGTATGTATTACGATGATGAATTAGAGGAATATGACGAATACGAATACGAGGACGGATATGAATATCAGGACTCGTATGCGGATGATTATGATGACCCCAATGCAGATGCTTGGGTTGATGAATGGGAAGTCTCCACCCTAGCCGGTGGAGGCTTTTCTTCTTTAGCCATCACGGGACTATTGCCCGTAGCCGCAATTGGGGTGAGCCTGGTCATGTTTCTCGTGTTCTTGCGTTTTGCTGTTACCGAGATGCCAGAGGTGGACCTTCCGACCACTACGGTCCTCCAGGTACAACCTGAAACTGAACTGGTTGTCAGCGGTGCGCTTTCCCCGCTGTTTACCCCTTCGGTGCAGTATTGGCAGGCCGAAATTGTTCAATGGGCAGGGGAGTGGGGGTTGGATCCCAATTTAGTCGCCACGGTGATGCAAATTGAGTCATGTGGCAACCCGGATGCCGTCTCTTCCGCAGGGGCGACGGGGTTATTCCAGGTCATGCCGTTTCATTTTCAGGCAACAGAAAATCCTTACGATCCATACACGAACGCATACCGAGGCATGAGTTATTTGTCGCGTTCATTGGAAAGTTTTGGGGGGGATGTCAAAATGGGGCTGGCGGGCTATAACGCAGGCATTGGGGGTGCAAGCCGTGGGGAAGCCAATTGGCCCGCAGAAACCGTGCGCTATACCACCTGGGGGGTGGGCATTTATCAAGATGCCAAAGCCGGAAACCATGAAAGTGCCACCTTAAACGAGTGGTTAAGTCGGGCGACGGGGATGTGTAACGCGGCGATCCAAAGATTAGGCCTGACCCCCTAACTTTTCTCTTACACCATCATCGGTAAGTCCTGACATTCGCCCTCCGTCAGGGGGAGCCAAACGCAAAACGTGGTGCCCTGCCCGACCTCGGAACTGACCTCGATCCGCCCATCGTGTCCCTTCACAATCCAATACGCAATCGAGAGACCCAACCCAAACCCTTTCCCATCCTTTGACCGAATCCGGGATTTCTCCCCTCGGTAAAACCTTTCGAAAATGTGGGGCAAATCAGCCGGGGGTATCCCTGGCCCGTTATCGGTCACGATTAATCTTCCCTGATTTCCCTGTTTGCCCAGCGTGATGACCACTTCCCCGCCACTGGGGGTGTATTTGATCGCATTGCTGATCAAGTTGACGAGCACTTGCTTCAATCGATCTCGATCTCCACAGACCAAAACCTGATCAATATCCCCAATCTTTAGTTTGATCTGGTCTTTGGCTAACACTTTCATTTGTCGAAAAACTTCGAGAAGCACAGTGTCCAGGTCGACCATTTTCCGTGCCATGGGCAGTTTACCGGACTCAGCCTGTGCGAGGAGCATCAAATCCCCAACCATCCGGGTCAGACGGTCTACTTCACTTTCAATGCTTTCAAAAAATTCTTCGTCTGCACCAATTCTCCGCATGAGATCGACATTTCCTTTGATTACGGTCAAAGGGGTGCGAAGCTCATGGCCGACATCCGCCACAAAACGGCGTTGCGTATCAATCAATTCTTCCAGACGCCCAAGGGTTTGGTTGAAGGATTGGACGAGTTGCCCTACCTCATCATCCGCTGGCCCAACCAGGGGAATTCTTCGGGAAAGATCATTGGCGGTGGTGATTTGCAAAGCGGTTTTCGTGACGGCATCCAGTGGCCGTAGGGCACGGTGGGTACCTATCCAACTCAAAACGCCAGCAAAGGCAATCGCTACAATGGACGCGACGGCCAGGGTGCGGAGTAAATCCTTTTCGGTGCCATCTACCACAGACATGTTGGTGCCGATTTGGAAGGTGGCAAAAGGCCGCCCGGAAACAAGTAAAGGCACACTGAGCACTCGCACATGTAAATCTTCGAGGTAGACATCGCGATAGATCGCCTCAGCAGTCTGCACACTTGATTCATCCAGGGGGCGGTTGATTTGCCCCGCATTGGTTGAGCCGCCGATCAATAAGCCATTCCGCCACACCTGGACGACCACGTTTTGGTTAAAGGTAATGTTAGGGGTGATAAGCTCCACGTCCCCGCGCGGACTGATGCGGGTCACTTTCTGAAGTTCAACCCAAATTTGTTCCAGGGATTCATCAATCTCGGCAATGAGCGTCAGGGAGGCGAGGGCGTAAACCGCCACGCTAAAAAGGATCAAAATTCCCCCTACTAGGAACATATATAACAGTGTTAATCGAAGTTTTAAAGACATCCTGGCGTTTTGCCAGATCCATTAAAGGCGTTTATTCGGATTCCCGTAAAACGTAGCCCATGCCGCGCACGGTATGGAGTAAGCGCGTTTCAGAACTCGATTCTAATTTCTGGCGCAGGTAACGCACGTAAACTTCGATGATATTGCTTTCACCTCCGAAATCATACCCCCAAACGTGATCGAAAATCATATCGCGAGTCATGACCTGACGTGGATGACGGAGAAAGAGTTCTAGCAATTCATATTCTTTTGCCGTTAAGGAAATGATCCGATCCCCTCGTGCGGCTTGCCGTGTTCCTGTATCAAGGGAAAGGTCAGCAAAGCGTAGGACTTTCGGGCGGTTGGGCTGGGCGCGGCGCATGAGGGCACGTGTCCGCGCAAGCAGTTCGTCCAGGTCAAATGGCTTGACCATGTAATCGTCTGCACCCGCATCAAGTCCTTGCACACGGTCGTGGATGGTGTCTTTTGCGGTCAGCATCAGGATAGGAACGGGGCCACCGGCGCGTAAACGACGGCAAACCTCTAACCCGTCCAAGCCTGGAAGCATCCAGTCTAAAACAACCAAATCCGGCGGATGATCGCGTGCCAGGGCCAATCCTGATTGACCATCTGTGGCCGTATCTACGATATATCCCTCATAGGCCAGGCCCCGACGCAAAAAACGCAAGATAGCCTCATCATCTTCGATGACTAAAATTCGCGTACTCATGGTGTTGCTCCTTGAATTTTTCATGCCTTTTAATCTTTAAGGCAACAAGAATATACCACATGGGTGAAAAAGAAAAAAGAGAAAAATTATATTCTCTGGGAATCGGTAGGGAGGCCACCATCAATATAGCCTCGCCGAATTGTTACAGAGTCAATTCTTTTCTCGTGCGTTCCATAAAAAAACTGGCGAGGAATAAAACTCCTCGCCAGTTTTTTTGATAGCGCAGTCGAAAATTAGGCAACTTCGACGACAGCCCCAACCTCTTCCAATTGTTTCTTGGCATCGGCGGCGGCTTCTTTGGTAACGGCTTCCAAGACTTTGACACCAGCCGTTTCGGCCATGTCTTTGGATTCTTTCAAACCCAGGTTGGTGAGTTTGCGAATGACTTTGATGGTTTCAATTTTCTTGGGGCCAGCATCCTTGAGGATCAGGTCAAATTCAGTCTTTTCCTCAACGGGTTCGGCGGCGGCGGCGCCACCGGCAGGCATCATTGCCATGGCGGCAACGGGGGCGGCGGCAGAAACACCCCAAGTTTCTTCTAATTTTTTGACTAATTCAGCGGCTTCCAGGACGGTCAGGGTGCTCAGTTCCTGGACAAGTTTATCGAGATCGGCCATTTTAAGTTACTCCTTTATATAGGTAATTTTTTGAAAAGATAAGTGGACTAAGCTTCCGCAGGGGCGGAGTCTTTGTCAGCATACGCTTTGATAACGCCGGCGATTTGACGACCGGGTTCTGCAAGGGTGCGAACCAACTTGCTGGCAGGGGCATTGATAACGCCGAGCAGTTGTGCGCGTACCACGGGCAAGGGGGGCAATTCAGCCAGGGCTTTAACTTGCGCGGCACTGAGGATTTTATTGGCGAGATAGCCACCTTTGATTTTTACAAATTCTGAGGAATTTGAATAATCTGAAAGGGCTTTTGCCAACCCGGCGGCGTCTTCAAAAGCAAACCCAATGGCAGTACTTCCGATAAACATTTTTTCATCTACCGGGTAACCTGCCGCTTGAACAATTTTCTTGCCCAGGGTGTTTTTGATAATGTGGAATTCGCCACCGTTGTCACGCATTTTTTGGCGCAGTTGATCGAGGTCTTTGACAGCGAGGCCTGTGTATTCAGTAATCACAAGGGCCTTGCTTTTGTCAAACCACGCCTGATAACTTTCTAAAATCTCTTCTTTGCGTTGTTTTGAGATGGCCAAGGGACCTACCTCCTTTCTTTGGGATTTTTTGCGGGTGAACGAAAAAGTCTTTGCCGAACAACCTGTCAGGCAAAGACTTTAAAAATTCATTCAAGATGCCCGAACGAGCATCATCGAAGATTAGGCTAAAGTCATTTACCTCGGCAGGGAATTAAGCTGAAGATTTCAACACCTGCGGTCTTCAGTAAATGTGAAGACTATTGAATTGTTAGAGCGATAGTTTATTTAACTTCGGTCTGTTGGGCCTGGTTGGGGTCAACCTGGATCCCTGGACCCATTGTTGAAGAAATCGTAACACGTTTGATATAGGTGCCTTTGGAGGCAGAAGGACGGGCCTTTTTAACTGCGTCCATAAAAGCGGTAAAGTTTACATAAAGTTTATCCGGGTCAAAAGAAATTTTCCCGATGGGTGCATGTAAGTTTGCAGTTTTGTCAACGCGGAATTCAACACGCCCGGCTTTTGATTCGTTGATAACACGGGGTAAATCGCTTGCTTGAACAACTGTGCCTGCTTTAGGATTGGGCATCAAGCCACGGGGGCCTAAAACACGCCCTAACCGCCCTACTTTGCTCATCATATCGGGAGTCGCAATTGCGACATCAAAATCGGTCCATCCGCCTTGAATCTTTTGGATAAATTCATCGTCTGCGGCAACATGATCGGCACCTGCTTCACGAGCCAGCGTGGCCCCTTCGCCTTGTGCAAAGACCAGAACACGAACGGTTTTTCCTAAACCATTGGGTAACACCACTACATCGCGGACCATTTGGTCAGCATGACGTGGGTCAACACCCAAACGAAGGTGGACTTCAACTGTGCCGTCAAATTTTGTGAAAGAGGTCTCTCGAATGAGGGAGAGCGCCTCCTTGGGGGTATATAGTCGCCCAAGATCGACTTTGGCTTGGGCCGCTAAAAACTTCTTTCCATGTTTTGCCATGATATCACCTCTGTGGTAGTAGACTGGGAATAGTCTTTAAGACGGGCAAATGCCCTCCCACAACTTATTATTAATCCGTTACCGTGATGCCCATATTTCGGGCAGTCCCCTCGATTTGGCGCATTGCCCCTTCGAGATCAATCGCATTCAGGTCTTTCATTTTGGCCTCTGCAATTTCCCGGATTTGGGCTCGTGTAACTTTGCCAACTTTTTCACGATTCGGAACAGCAGACCCCTTATTTACTCCAGCCGCTTTTTTCAGCATCGCACCAGCAGGGGGGCTTTTCAAGATGAAATTAAACGAGCCATCTGAAAAAATAGAAATTTCCGCGGGGATAACTTCACCAACGCGATTTGAGGTACGCGCATTATATTCTTTACAAAAGGCCATCAAGTTGAGACCATACCCACCAAGGGCTGGCCCTACTGGCGGGGCAGGGGTTGCCTTACCAGCATTTAATTGTAACCGAACAACAGCTTTAAGTTTCTTTGCCACAGTTGTACTCCTTTGTGGTATTGTGGTCTGGGCGACCAACTAACGGGCGAAAAACCCTCCCACATCAAAAATATTAAGAATTACGATTTTTCGACTTGTAAGAAATCCAGCTCAATGGGCGTTTCACGTCCAAAAAAGCTGACTAATACACGAACTTTTGCCCGTTCCATATCAATCTCCGAGACGGTGCCACGGAAATCATTGAACGGACCATCAATGATGCGTACCCGTTCCCCGGATTTGAAGGTGACTTTGATTCTGGGGGCTTCGGCTTCCATCCTTTTGATGATTTGAGATACTTCTTCCGGGCGAAGTGGAATAGGGGTGGTTCCCTGCCCAACAAACCCGGTGACGCCAGGCGTATTCCGCACGACGTACCAAGATTCCTCCGTCAGAATCATGTTAACTAAAATGTATCCAGGGAAAACCCTTCTTTCGACGGTACGCCGTTTACCTTCTTTTACTTCAATTTCTTCTTCGGTGGGAACGACAACATCAAAAATTTTGTCCTTCATTCCCATTGTGTCCATTCGCTGTTCCAGATTGTGACGTACTTTATTTTCAAACCCGGAATAACAATGTACAACATACCAGGCACGTCCATCTTCCCCTTGAGGAACAACGCCTTCAGAAGCCAAATCTATGCTTGCCGGATTAAACTCTTCATTCATGTCACACGTTCCACATCAAACCAAACAAATACTCATACACCGAGAACTAAACTAAGTAACCAAGAAAATAAAATATCTAACGATCCTAAAATGACGGTCATCGCGAAAATGACGATCAAAACGATAATCGTTAAGTTTGCCGCTTCACGCCGGGTGGGCCATGAAACTTTCCGCAACTCGCCAACTGTTTCTCGATAGAAACGTTGAAGCGCATTGGGTTGTTTGCGAACAACTTGTTTGTCAGCCACGTATTGCTCCTAAACCAGCCAGAAATCACAAAGAAAGATCACACTGGAATTTACGGTGAAAACGCCGCCTTGACAGCGGCGTTAATTCTTCAAACAGGCGAGGCAGGAATCGAACCCACAACCTACGGTTTTGGAGACCGTTGCTCTGCCAATTGAGCTACTCGCCTAAAAACAGTTAAGATGTACAACGTCAAATAAAGCTGTACATCTTAACCTCGTGTTTCAATCGTTACTTCGTCTCGCGGTGTAAACGATGCTGGCGGCAACGGGGGCAAAATTTATTGAATTCCATCCGTGCCGTATCGTTACGACGGTTTTTCTCTGAAATATAATTGCGTTCTTTACACTCTGTACATGCCAGAGTGATCAAAACGCGTGCGCCTTTTTTCTTAGCCATAATATACCTAATCCAGGATCTTGGTAATCACACCGGCCCCAACGGTCAAGCCACCTTCCCGGATAGCGAATTTCGACCCCACTTCCAACG
>JABWBV010000106.1 GCA_013359445.1 Anaerolineales bacterium
TTTTCCAATGCCTGGGTGAAATAATCCACCGCCGCGGCAGGGTTGAAACTGGCGAGGGTTTGTTCGCCCATTTGGAGGGCGTAGCGGGCGATTTGCGGACGGGCGTTGGCCTGCCGGGCGTGGTACAGCAAGTCCAGCGTCCGGGCCGGAGCCTGGTGGGTGAGCGTTGCCAGGGTTTGGGCGTGCAGATGCTGGCGGGTGTGGGGGGGGAGATGGGTGTACAACGCCGAACGCAGGAGGTCGTGGGCGAACCGGTACCCGGCCCGGGCGGGGTACAGGAACCCCGCGCGTTCGATTTCCCCCGCCAGGGTGGGGAGGGACGCGGTCGGCAGGTTTTCCCGCGCGAGGACCGCTTCCCAGAACGAATAATCAAATTCCGCGCCCAGCACCGCGGCGATTTGCAGGGCGTATTGGGCATGGGCGGAGAGGGGGGCCACCTGTTCGAGGGCGAGTTCGGCGAGGGACGGGGGCGTGTGGAGGGGGGCGGCGTGCGGGCGTTTTAACAGGGTCAGCGCAAAGAGAGGGTTTCCGCCGGTGGCCCGGTGAAGTTGTTCGAGTTGGGGGGCGGACAGGGGTGGGTGGCTCAATTCTTGCAATTCCCCCAGGTTGAACCCGCTCAGGTGCAGGATCGGCACCCCCGCACTGTCCCAGGTTTGGAGCAGGTCCCACGCGGTGGGCTGTGCTTGCAGTTCGCTGTGCCGGGCACTCAACACAAGCAGGAGGGACATGTGGGTCAGTGCAGGGCGCAGGGCGTCCAACACCGGCCATAGGCGCGGGTCTGCCCATTGCACATCGTCCAGCAAGAGCAGGTGCGGGCTGATGGTTTGCAGGCCGTGCAAGACGTTTTGCAGGGCGTGGTGCATCTGGGCGGGGGTGACGGTGGTGAGCGGGCGGGCGGGGTGGGGCAGGTCAGGGAGGAAGGTTGCGAGGATGGAAAGTGAAATGTCGGGGACGAGCCGCGTGAGTTGGTCCCACCGGACGGGGGGCAGGCTCTCGGTCAGGGCGTGGGCGAGGGGGCTGTACGGGGCGGGCAGGTTAAATTCGTCGCCGTGCCCCCAGGCGATCTGCCACCCGCGCCACCCGGCGGCGTGTGCGAGTTCTTCGAGCAGGCGGGTTTTGCCGATGCCCGGTTCGCCGAGGACGAGGGCGAGACCGCCCTGCCCCGCGCGGGCGCGATCCAACAACGCGAGCAAACGCGCCCGCTCCGTCATCCGCCCCACGAACGGGGCCGGGACGGGGTGCGCGGCCACGCGTTGGGCCACCTCCCACTCATTCCGTAGCCGATCCGCCAACAAGCGCGTTTCTAACCCCGGCTGGACGCCGATTTCTGTTTGTAGAGCGTGTTCGAGCGCGGTGAACGCGGCGAGGGCGTCGGAAAAGCGCCCCAACAGGGCGAGACAACGCATGTGGCCGCGCGTGGCGTCTTCGCGGAGGGGGTCGGCGGTGAGGAGTTGGCGGTAGTGGGTGAGGGCGGTTTCGGGTTGGGCGGCAGATTCGGCGAGGGTGGCGAGTTTGAGGAGGGCGGTCAGGTAGGTTTCGCGCAGGCGTTCGCGAAGGGGAATGATCCAATCGTCGTACAGGGCGGGGAGGAGGTCGCCCTGATAGAGGTCAACGGCTTGTTGGAGGGTGTGCGTGGCGAGGTGTTGCTCAAAGGCGTGAACGTCCACCCACATGGAACTGGTGCGGAGGGTGAGGGTTTCGGTGTCCGCGTCGCAGGTGGGGCCAAGAAGCTGATTGAGTCGGTAGAGCAGGTTGGAGAGGTTGCGCCCCGCGCGGGTCGGGTCCGCTTCGGGCCAGAGGAGGGCGGCGAGGTGGGCGCGCGGGTGTGGGGTATTCGGGTGCAGGATCAGGTAGGCGAAGAGGGTTTGGAGGTTTCCGGGCGGCAGGCGAAGAGGCCCGGTGGCTCCTTCGATCCGTAGCCCACCCAGGAGCCACACTTTTTGGGGTGAGGCAGGGGAAGTGCTCATGCCTTTGAGCATATCATAAGCGGGGATGGTGATCTACACCCTTTTTTCGGTACGGTTGTTTTGGCGGGGAAGGGTGAAAGCGGCGATCTTTTCCACGCATCCATTTTGTGGGATATTTCGTGTAGCCGTGTATGGGCGTGGAGCTAAAAGGGTTATTCGCCGATGTGGGTAATCGAGGGGTATTTCACAAAATGGCGTTTGACCGGCTCCAACGTCGCTCCAGGCGTTTGCAGGATCAGGAGAAAACGCGCTTCTTCTTCAAAGGGATTGCGCCACAAGTGGGGGAGACTGGCCTCAAAGAGCAAAAAATCGCCCGCTTCGATCTCGTAAATGGTGCCATCAATCAGATATTCGAGTTTCCCACTCAGACAGTACACGACCTCATGCCCGGCGTGGATCACCTGCCGTTCCCCACTGCTGGAATTCGGCGCAAGCTGAACCAAAAAAGGTTCGATCTCCTGGGCGTGAATCCGGCTCCCAATGCTTTCGATCCGCACCCCCTGGCTGTCTACGGTAGACCGCTGATCCGCTTTGATATGCAGGACACTTTGCTCGTTTTCGTCTTGAAAGAAATACCCGATCCGTACACGGAGGGCAGTCGCCAGATTTTGGATCGTGGCCACGCTGGGGGATATTTCGTCGCGCTCGATCAGGCTGACAGAATTGGGGGAAATGCCCGCCAACTGGGCCAGGGCACGCTGTGACAAATCTCTTTCGGTACGCAGGGTACGCAGTCTCTCACCAACCGTTAGCACTTTTTTCATTCAATCACCTCTCGATCAACATTGGGCTGTTTCGCGCAATCATACCAAACTCTTTTCCTGCACTCAATATATTGGTACAGGAACTTCCCCATAGACCCCAGGCTGTCCCTTATCTTGTGTTTCGATTATGAGAAAAACTAAAAAACACACAATAAAATGGTGCAATAAACACATCAAACAGTATACAAACCAATTTTTAGGATGTAGAATAACCAATATACTTTATATTTTACTACGAAGTGAGGTTGGATCACCCAATGTTCAGTATTTGGGTTTTCGCTCTTTCGTTCATCCTATGAGGAGATGTGTATGCAACGTAAAAGTATTTTTACCATCCTGGTTTCGGCGGGCATTTTGCTGGCCGCTACCGGCTTTTGGCTGGCAACCGCCCCGCCCACTCAGGCGCAGTGCGGTTCCCAGGCCTCGTCCTGTAAAAACTGTCACGAAGTGCAAGCGGAATTGCCCGTGAACGCGGACGGCACGGGCTGGCACCAATCGCACGCGTTCGGCGATTTTTGTTACATCTGCCACGCGGGGAACAACCAGGCGACCGACAAAGCCGCGGCCCATGACGGGATGGTGCCCCCGCTCGCGGATGTGCAAGCCGCCTGTCAACAGTGCCACGTCGCGGATTTGACGGAACGCGCGCAGGTGTACGCCACCACGCTTGGGGTGGAAATCGGCGCGGGGAGTACCGCACCCGGTACGGGATCGGCTGAAACCGCCTCCGTCAGTGCCCCAACTTCATCCGGCGGGGTGGTCGAGCAGAGTTGTAACGAGATCGTTGTGGATGACCCCAATGTGGTGAACTATGCCCAACATTATGACGAGATCGTGCTGGGCAAAAAGACGGTCAACTGGGGCAACATGATCTTGATGGGGATGATCGGCGCGTTGGTGGTGGGCGGGGGCGGGTTCGTGGTCAACCGTGAAAAGCTCGTGAACTTTTCGTTTGGGGATACCCGCAAAGTTGACGAAGAATACCCGGCGGAAGTGGTCGAACTCCTGCCGAAAATCGCCGCCCTCAAACCGGGTGGACGCAAAGCCCTCGCCAACCTGTTGAACAACCCGAAGAAAGCGGGCAAAGTCTTGGATTTGGTGGACACACTTGAGTCTGACAAAGCAGATGAGGCATAAACCATGAAAGGGATTCTCAATTACATTCGCAAGGAAGAATGGTCGCCGTATGTGGCGGGCACCCTGCTCGGACTGGTGGGGATTGCGGCGGTCTGGATCAGTAACAATTTACTCGGCGCGTCGGGTGCGTTTGAAAATGTCGCGGGGATGATCGGCAAAACGGTAGCCCCCGCGCTGTTCGACAACATGTATTTCAACTTCATCATGCCGCCGGGCATCACCTACGGCGTGATGTTGGTCATCGGGCTGTTCTTTGGGGGGATGCTCGGCGCGGCGACCAGTGGCACGCTCCAATGGGGCAAAAAAGGCTCGGCCAACTCCGATGAACAATGGAAACGCATCTTCGGCCCGCAGACGTGGAAACGCTGGCTGATCGCCTTTGTCGGCGCGATCATTCTCGAATACGCGGCGGGCATCGCGGGCGGCTGTACGAGCGGGTTGGCGATCTCCGGGGGCATGTTGCTCGCCCCGGCCGCATTTCTCTTCATCATGGGCATGTTTGCCTCCGGCATTCTCACCGCCCTCGTCATTTACCGCAACCGCTATTAGGAACCTGCCATGACCTACCTCACTCCTCTCATTCTCGGCGTGTTTTTCGGCTTTTCGCTCAATAAAGCCGGCCTGACCAAATACAACAAAATCGTCAACGTCTTCCGTTTCACCGATCTGGTTGTGCTGAAATTTATGATGACGGCGCTCGTCGTCTCGATGAGCGGCCTGTACGGACTCCGTGCCCTTGGGCTGATCACCTTCCCCAACGTCCCCGCCACCTACATCGCTGGGAACCTCATCGGCGGGCTGATCTTCGGCGTGGGGATGGCCCTCAGCGGCTACTGCCCCGGTACGTGTGCGGCGGGCGCGGGCGAAGGCAAACTCGATTACATCTTCCCCGGGTTGCTCGGCTTTTTGACCGGCGCGGTCATTTACGGCCTCACCTACCAGCAAGTCTTCCCCGTCATCTCCGGCCTCGCCAACTACGGCAACACCATCATCCCCGACCTGTGGAACGTCAGCGCGTTCCTGTTCATCACCCTCTTCACCCTGATGTCCCTGCTCCTCTTCTATTTAATTGATCGGGCAGGCTGGCAGAGGAAGGAGAAAGAGGGAGTGGGGAGTTAGGAGGAAGGAAGTAGGAAGAAGGAAATAGGAAGAAGGACTTCCCAATTCCTAATTCCCAATTCCCCCTTCCCCCTCTCGGAGAATTCTATGACACAAACAGTCTCAAGACGAGAATTTCTCAAACTCGGCGCGGCGACCGGGGCGGCGCTGGCGGTGGGGCAATTCATCCCGCCCAGAGTCTCCCACGCGGCGCGGGCCGCCGGGTATCTGAACGCCGATGGCGATGGCTACGTCCCCAGCATGTGCGAGATGTGCGTCTGGCGGTGTGGGCTGATCGCCAAAGTCAAAGACGGGCGCGTCGTCAAACTGGATGGCAACCCCGATCACCCCCACTCCCGCGGCAAACTCTGCCCGCGCGGCCAATCCGGGCTGATGAACACCTACGACCCCGACCGGGTACTGACCCCGCTCATCCGGGCCGGTCAACGTGGTGAGGGCCTCTTCCGCAAGGCATCGTGGGACGAGGCGCTGGACATCGTCGCCCAAAACATGCTCAAAATCAAAGAAAAATACGGCGCGGAGGCGATGGTCTTTTCTTCCACACACAACTTGAGCCAGGTACAGTTCGAGAATCTGCTCTACGCGTTCGGCTCCCCCAATTACGGGACTCAGCGCTCGCTCTGTTTCAACGCCATGATCGTCGCCAACCTGATGACCTACGGCATGGAAGAACCCGCCCGCATCTACGACGACGATCTGCAATACATCCTCCTGACCGGGCGCAACCTGTTCGAGGCGATTTCCACCTCCGAAACTTCTGACCTGAGCCACGCGATTGACCGGGGCGCGAAAGTGGTCTACCTCGATCCCCGTTACACCAAAACCGCCTCCAAAGCGTCCGAGTGGCTCCCCATCAAACCGGGCAACGACCTGGCCTTTCACCTCGCCCTGCTCCACATCATCATCGGGGAAACCCTGTACGACCAGGATTTTGTGGCGAAAAACACCACGGGTTTTGACGCATTGAAAAATGAAGTCGCCCGTTACACGCCCGAATGGGCCGCCCCTTTGACGGGCATTCCCGCAGAAACGATCATCCGCATCGCCCACGAATTTGCCGCCGCCGCGCCACACGCCCTGGCCCACAATGGGTGGCGCACCTCCAACTTTGTGAATTCGTTCCACACGCAACGCGCCATCTCCATCTTGAACGCGCTGGTGGGCAACTGGGGGGTCGTGCTAACCGGCGCGGCGGGGGAAGAAAGCAGTGGCGTGTTGGGCGTTCCCCCGCAACCGGCGTATCCGCGGGTGTCGGCGGCGCGTCTCGACGGCGTGCCGTGGAAATATCCCGTCGTGCCGTTGAAATTGGGCGTCTTTCAGGAACTCCGCGACAACATCGTGTCCGGCGACCCGTATCAGGCGCACGGCTGGTTCATCTCCCGCCAAAACCCGATCATGTCCCTACCCGACCGGACAAAGACCCTTGAGGCGTTTGGCAAAATGGATTTTATCGCCACGGTGGACATCGTACTCAACGATACCGCCTGGTTCTCCGATGTCGTCCTGCCCGAGGCCTCCTACCTCGAACGGTACGACCCGCTCCTCCCGGTCGGGGACAAAGCCTTCATTCGCCAACCGGTGATCGAACCCCAGGGCGAGGCCAAATCCGCGCTGTGGATTTACAAACAGTTGGGCGAGCGGTTGGGGCTGGGCGATTACTTCCAATATGCCGACGAAGAAGATTACATCCGCCAGCAGTTAGCCCCGTTGGGCCTCACCCTGGAAGCAGTCAAAACCAAAGGCTACGCGGACGCCCCCGAAACCCCACACCCCGAAGAGGCCTCCGAACCCGAATGGACGACCCCAAGCGGAAAGATCGAGTTGTACTCCGACACGCTCGCCAGAATGGGCTTTTCCGGCGTCCCCACCTGGGAAGAACCCCCGCAACCCGCCGAGGGCCAGTTCTACTTGCTGACCGGCAAAGTGGCAACCGGGACTCAGTTTGGCACGCAAAACAACCAACTGCTCCACAAATATTCGGACGAACCGCAATTGTGGATGAACACCCAAACCGCCGACGCATTGGGGTTGGAAACCGATGATTGGGTGGAAGTCACGAGCGAGGTGGGGCAACTGCACACCCGCTTGCTGGCGACGCAGGCCATTCGCCCCGATTGTGTGTACATGACCCCCGGCTATGGGCATCTCTCGAAAGGGTTGAAAACCGCATTCGGCATCGGGGCGAGCGACTCCGCCGTTCACGTCACCCACACCGACCCGATCAGTGGCGGACAGGCGCTCAGCCAGACGTTTGTCACGGTCAAAAAGGCTTAGAGGAGTCAAGATGGCAACAACAATCAAACATCACGCTTACCTCTTCGACGCCACCCGCTGTATTGACTGCCGCGCGTGTATGGTGGCGTGCAGTGTGGAAAATAACATCGAAATGGACAAAACCCGCATCTGGGTCGCCGGGATCGGCGTCAAGGGCGAATATCCCAACCTGGAACGCGCGACGATGGTCTATCACTGTATGCACTGCGAACACCCCGATTGCATGTCGGCCTGCCCGGTGGGGGCGTACTCCAAAGCCGAAGATGGCCCGGTCATTTACGATCCCAACCTGTGCATCGGCTGTCGTTACTGTATGAATGCCTGCCCGTTTGGCGTGCCCCACTTCGACTACGACAAGGGAGTCATTGACGGCGCATTCATTGACAAATGTGACTTCTGCCCCCAACGCACCGCCAACGGACAACCCCCCGCGTGCGTAGCAACCTGCCCCACCGACGCCCTCGAATACGGCGACCGGACAGACCTCCTCGCCCGCGCGCACGCCCGCATCGCCGCCCACCCCGACCGGTACATTGACCACGTCTACGGCGAGTTCGAGAACGGCGGCACGTCCTATCTCATTCTCTCGCACGTCCCATTCCGCGAACTCGGCCTGCCCGACCTGCCCGAAACCCCGGTCAATGAAGTGAGTGAAAAAGTCATGGAAATGACCATTCCGTTCGCCCTCAGTTGGGGCGCGGTGCTGACCGGCATCACGGCGGGGGTCGCGCTCTATAACAAATACAAGGAAGAAAACGCATCCAAAACACGGAGGCCATCCAATGAAACTTAATCTCACGGTTCAACCCCGTTTTCGCCTGAATTTCAGCCCGTTGGTGTGGGTGCTCTTAACGCTGATGGGCATCGGCTTTGTCGTCGCCATGATCCGTTTTACGGTCGGCATCGGCGCAATTAGCGACTTGAGCAATTCCTACCCGTGGGGGTTTTGGATCAGCTTTGACCTGTTCACTGGCGTGGCCATCAGCAGTGGGGGGTTCATCATGGCGGGGCTTGTGTACATGTTGGGGTTCAAAGAATTTCGCCCTTTGCTCCGGCCCTCGGTGCTGACCGCGTTTCTCGGCTACTTGATGGTTGCCGTTGCCCTGCTCGTAGACCTCGGTCACCCCGAACGCATCTGGTACATGATGGTTCACTGGAACCACACCTCGGTGTTGCTCGAAATCGGCATTTGTGTGATGTCGTACCTCACCGTGCTGGCGATTGAGTTTTCGCCCGTGGCACTCGAAGGGTTCAAATTGCAAAAGGCCGCCCACTTCATCCACAGGTTCATCATGCCCTTCGTCATTCTCGGCGTTGTGCTGTCAACCTTGCACCAATCCTCGTTGGGTTCGCTCCTGTTGATCCAACCGACCAAACTCCACCCGCTCTGGTGGACGCCGATCCTGCCTGTGATGTTTTTCAGCTCCGCGCTCAGCATCGGGCTGGGCATGATCATCTTCGAGTCCTCGCTCAGTTCCCGCTACTTCCAACGGGGGCTGGAAACGCACCTGCTGGCAAAACTCGCCAAAGCCATCCCGTATGTTTTGGGCGTGTACGCCCTGCTCAAGTTCGGCGAACTCGCGGTGGCGGGCGAACTGGGTTTGCTCTTCACCAGTGGCTCGATGAGTGTCTTGTTTTGGGCGGAAATCCTGCTCGGAATCGTGACACCGATCCTGTGGTTTTCGACCCCGAAGAATCGCACCACCCCCAACGGGTTACTGATCGGCGCGATCATCCTCCTCCTCGGCATGATTCTCAACCGGTTCAACGTCAGTTGGTTCGCGGTCACCCACCCGGACTCGCTGTTTTACGTGCCAACGTTTATGAGCAACGTCCGGTACTTGCCCACCCTGCCCGAAATATCCGTCTCGCTCGGCATTTTCTCCGCGGGCATCCTCGTGTTTGGCCTGATTGCCAAATACCTCCCGCTCTTTGAAAGCGAGCATGAAAGCGAACACGAACACGCCCCGGATGAAGGGCATCCGGCCTTTCAAAACCTGCCCGCGACGTCCCCCTCCGCCGCCGATTAGCCATGCGCCCGTCGTTTTTCCACCACCTGCACCCACCCACGATCCCAGCCGCCCAAGCGCGCTGGCGTCACACGTTGGGGGCAGGTGGCGCGGCGATTTTCCTTCTGCTCGTGCTGATCGTCACGGGCATTTTGGAAATGTTTTATTACATCCCCAACCCCGCAGAGGCCGCGCTCTCCGTGCAAACGCTGACTTTCCACGTCCCGTTGGGCGGGTTCATTCGCAACTTGCACTACTGGGCGGCCCAACTGCTCTTGGTTGTCACGACCATTCACCTGTTTCGCGTGGTTTTTACGGGGGCGTACAGCGCGCCACGCCGGTTCAACTACTTGATGGGGGTGGCGTTGCTGGTGCTGACCCTCATGTTGGATTTCACCGGGTACATTCTGCGCTGGGATGTGGACATCTGCTGGCCGCTGGTCACGGGAACGAACCTGCTCAAAACGATTCCGGGGATCGGGGCGTGGCTTTACCGGATCGCCACGGGCGGGGGCGCGGCCTGTTCGACCGCGTTACTGCGCTTTTATACCTGGCACATCTTTGGCCTGACCCTGCCGATGATCGTGCTCGGAATCTGGCACGCGTTCCGCGTCCGCCGCGATGGGGGGATCGCCGCACCGCCACCCTCGTTCCGGCCCGAGCCGGTGCGCCTGCCCCGAAACGAGTTGGTGCGCCGCGAAGGGTTGGCGATGATCCTGATCGGGATCGGGTTGATCCTGCTCGCCACGTTTTTCCCCGCCCCGCTCGGCGCGGCGATGACCGGAACCCCCACCCTGACCGGGGAGGCGCGTGCCCCGTGGTTTTTCTTGTGGGTTCAGCAAATGCTCAAATGGGGCGACCCGTTCGCCTGGGGCGTCGTGGTGCCGTTGGCGGTTCTCGCCCTGCTCGCCGCCATTCCGTACCTTTTCCCTCCACCTGCCGAAACGGAAATCGGGCAATGGTTTCCAAAATCGAATCGGGTGGCGCAGGGGGTGGTGGGGTTGGTGGGCGTGGTGGTGGTGGTGCTTTCGTTGGTGAACAGGTAGAGAAGGTAACGATTGTAGTGGGGCTTAAGCCCCAAGAAAGTGCGCTGAAGCGCATACTACAAACCACTCCTTGAAGTAAAGGAAAGGATGAAGGTAACGTTTGTAGTGGGGGCTTAAGCCCCAAGAAAGTGCGCTGAAGCGCATACTACAAACCATTCCTTGAAGTAAAGGAAAGGATGAAGGTTTCACTTTTGTTTGCGTCGTTTTTGCTGTGTCTGGCCCTGCTGTATGTAGGGTGGGGGGAGGCGCGGCGCGGGGAGGGGGTGGGGTTGACGCCGACGCTGACCGGGGAAGTGGAATATTGCCTCACCTGCCACGCCGATGTGCCGGAGATCAGCGCCTCGCATCCCCGCGAAACGTTTGGGTGCGTCACCTGTCACGGGGGGGAACGGCTCGCACTGGACGCGGACCTCGCGCACAGTACGATGCGTGGGGGGGCGAACCCGTCCGACCTGGGGGTGGTGGAAACGTCCTGCGGGGGGAGCGATTGTCATTCGGGGAACGAGGCCGATCACCGCGATCACATTTCCCGCGTGATGACCAGTATCCAGGCCACCTACGCGGGCGCGATTTCGAACATCCGCTACACGTTCGGCGCACAGGCCGATTTGACCGCCCACTTTGGCATTTCCGCCGTCACCGACCCGGTCACCGAAACCGGACTCCCCGCGCTGGAGGCGTTTGACCCGGCCCGCGAAAGTCATCCGTCCATGCAACAATTCGGCGCGAACTGCCTGACCTGCCACCTCAACGCCGCCCCGCCCGAAGGGGACGCGTTTGCCCGCGCCACCGGGTGCGCCGCGTGTCACGCCACCGCCGAGCATACCCTGACCCTGGCGATGCCCTACACCCAGTGCAACACCTGCCACAATCGCGGCAACTACGACCTGCGGACGATGACCTTTGTGGAACGCACCGACCACCCGACTCAACGGATCGACGCGTATTACCAGCCCATCGCCCAGTTCACCCAATGCGAATACACCCTCGACTGCGTGGACTGCCACACCCGCGCGGAGGCGATGGGCGACGGGGATTTGCACTCCGATCAAGCGTCCATCGAAACCGTGCGGTGCAAAACCTGTCACGGCACGCTGACCGAACTGCCCCGGACGCAAACGCTGACCGATCCCGATGATCTGGCCTTCACCCTGGCGTTTCTCAACCCGGTCGTGGAACTGGCGCTGGGCGACACGATTCTCGTCACCGAACAGGGCGAACCCCTTTGGAACACCCGCGTCCTGCCCGATGGTACGTATGAAATGGTGGGGAAAGTCACCCGCCAGTATTTCACCTTCCGGCCCGTGATGGGCACGGCGTGTGAGCAAAACCCCGACGAGCAGGAATCGCATGACTGCCATGCCTGCCACGCGGTGGAGAAGTGATGGATGTTGGTATCTCGTCGTGATTTTCTGAAACTCGCCCGCGAGGGGTTGCTCTGGTTGAGCGGAGCGCTGACCCTGGGCGGGATGTTGCGGTTTCTCGATTTTGAGACGCACCCCGCGCCCCCGACCGCGTTTCCGCTTGGCCCGGCGACGCGCTACCCGCTCCACTCCCGCACCGTGTTGGAAGACATCCCCGCGGTTTTGTTGCACACCGAAAGTGGATTCACTGCCCGCAGTCTGACCTGCACCCATCTCGGTTGCGCGCTGGCACAAACCCCCGACGGGTTTACCTGCCCCTGTCACGGCTCCGAGTTTGGCGATGATGGTGGTGTGCGGCGCGGCCCGGCGGAAAAACCGTTGACTGCCTTGCGCGTGGAACAAACGCTCGCAGGCGAATTGATTTTGCATCTTGTTTGAAGAACTGTTTGAAAACTCAAACCCTAAAGGTTTTTTGCGCTTGTGGGACCCATGTCCTGCCGAAAAATGAGCCTTTAAAGGACTTTTCGCCCGACAGGGAAAACCTTTAGGGTTTGGGCTGAGCGTTTTTAGACGATTTCTGAGAGGTATTTGATGAACCATGAATTGTATCTTTGGGATTTACAAGCCGAACTCTGTCAATCGCTGGGCAACCCCATTCGCTTGCGGATCATCCACTCGCTCAAGGAAGCGCCAAAGTCGGTGGGCGAGATTTCCGCCGAGATGGGCCTGGCTCAACCGACCGCCTCCCGTCATCTTTCGGTGCTCCGCGCGAATGGGATATTGACCGCCAATCGGAAAGCGCAGGAGGTCTATTATGAGATCGCCAACCAGAAAGTGATGGAGGTGTGTGAGATGATGCGGAGTATCCTGGCCGAGCGAGAAGCCCAACGGCTTGACCTTTACCATTACTTTCAGGGTGAATCGTTATCTCTGAAAACAAAAGAGATGCCCTATGTCCCCCAACATGTTACGCCCTGACCTTGCGGCTGATCACCTGGCAGGGGAGGCCCCCACGCGGGATTTGTGTTGCAGTAGTTCGGCGGTGGTCGGGGCGCGGGTGCGGCAACTTCGCCAGGAACGGCATTTGAGCATTCGGACTTTGGCGGCCAAATGTGGCGTCAGTGCCAATACGATCAGTTTGATCGAGAATGAACACACCTCGCCCAGTGTCCATACCCTTCAATTGCTGGCGCGCGGGTTGGGGATTTCGTTGGTTTCTTTTTTCGAGAGCGAAAAGGCGGAACCGGCGCTGGTGTACCAAAAACAAGGTCAGCGATCCCTGACACGGTTCATGTACGGACATCTGATGCAACTGGGTGAGGGTCTGCCTCCGCTGGGGGCGGAACCCATCTTGGTGACGTTGGAGCCGGGCCGGGCGCAGGGGGCGGATATTCGGCATGTGGGGCGGGAGTTCCTTTTTTGCCTGGAGGGGCGGTTGACGTGTGTCGTCAAAAGGAAAGAATATCTCCTTTCCCCAGGCGACAGCCTGCTCTTTGATGCCACGTTGCCCCATCACTGGGCGAATCCGCACCCCGAACCTTGTCGCCTGCTCGCGTTGTTCTGCCAGATGGACGCGCAGGATCACCCTGCCGAACGGCATTTAGGATATTAACTTTCACGGTAACTGCTCAGACCCTAAAGGTTTTTCTCGATATATTCGGGAACTAATTTGTAAATGGCGCACTTTTTTACATGATCGTCTCTTGCAAACAAAACCCTTAGGGTCTGGCCTGAGCATTCACGAAGGAATTTTTTCATGCCAGATTTGCAAACCCTCCTCCACCTTTCCTCGTCCCACCACACCCACCTTTGCCCACGGCAGGTTTTGGGCGTGCGGATGGGGATGTTCGCCGGGGAAATTTTGGACCTTAACCTGCCCCAAACGAAAAAACGTCTGCTCGCCATTGTGGAAACGGACGGGTGTTTTGCGGACGGGGTCGAGACGGCCACCGGGTGTACGGTCGGGCATCGCACCCTGCGCGTGGAAGATTACGGGAAAATCGCCGCCGTTTTCGTAGATACCCAAACCGCCCGTGCCATCCGGTTAGCTCCCCGCCTCGATGTGCGGGAACGCGCCCGCCTGTACGCCCCTCAAGAAACCCGCCATTACTTCGCCCAGTTGGAAGGTTACCAGGTCATGCCCGCCGATGAACTGTTCACGATTCAGGAAGTGGCCCTCACCACCCCCGTCGAGAGTCTTGTGAGCCGGGCGGGGGTGCGAGTCAACTGTGCCCTGTGCGGGGAAGAAATCATCAACGAGCGGGAAATCGTCCGCGAGGGGCTGACCCTTTGCCACGCGTGCGCCGCCCCGGCCTATTACCAGCCCATTCACGCCCCCGCCGGGGTTTGGGCCATTTTGCCAATTTTGGAGTCTGTGGGAGACTGACCCACACTCCTCAATTTTTCTCCCTTTCGCTCACCCTTTTTTCGCAGGCTGGGCGACGTTCCTCGGGTGGAATTGGGAAGTTCCCATACTCCCCCTGAGAGAAAGGAAAATAAGATGTTTACCCTTAATTCCAAATTCTTCACCCTCCTCATCGTTATTTGTGTCGTTTGGGGTATTTCTGCCTGCACCCCCGGGACAGCGGCCCCAACCCCCACCCCCACCCCGATTCCCGAACCCGAAATTTCATCCTCTGTCATCGCCGCGCGGGATGCCGTCCTTGACTTTATGCGTTCTGGAGCCATCATCAGCGTCCCCGGTGAGGGCGCACCCTGGCACGCCAATCTTGGCCCAACCGTCGAAGGCTTTGAAGTCTATCAATTTTCCGGGAACAATGTCTTGTTGTCGGTTTCGTACCCCCTCGAAGAAATGCCGGACACGGTTTATCACGTCACCCTGACCAATTTAGACATCGGACTCTGCTGGCAAGCCAACTCCGATGCGAACGGCGAGATTGTCGCGACCGGGTTGGACGCGTCCATGTTTCCCGAATTGATCACCGCCGCGGCAGACTTCTGCCAGGCGGAGGGCTACCAGTACGATAAAAACCCCAAAGCCGAAGAAAATCAATGCGGGACGTGTACGTTCACCGATGGCAGTTCATGCAATGCCTGGGCGTATTACCAGGGTTTCTGCCAACCGGGTGATCATCCTGCGGACGATTAAGTAACTCATGTTACGCACGGACTCGGTGCGACGCACTTGACCCTAGAGAAAAGCCAGGATTAAGACTTCGGAGCCGGAATAAAAATTACTCGGAAGTGC
>JABWBV010000107.1 GCA_013359445.1 Anaerolineales bacterium
CCCCTCGACCTGCCTCTCGCCCTCGGACATCCTCCCTGAAGGGGGCGTCCGCCCACGCAAGAATTCCAGGCGTGTCACCACACCCGCAAATGAGGCTATGTATCAACATATTCTACAACTAATTTGCAATCGGGCTTTAACCCATAACGCGCCAACCATGTTTAAAGAACATTATTTTGTATTTCTCTTCTTTTCATTTGATTTAGGTTTCCTAGTTTTTTCCTTAGAATAAACAAACTGATACAATGAAGAATTAAAAAGTGCTAACACAACTTTAACGGGATAATCCGTAATTGTAGGAATAAGGATGTTGGCGCTATTAAGAGTAAGTTTTTGTTTATCATCGTAAGCAAAGATTAGCTTATCAGAGATAAATCTATAAATCAATTTTTCTTTGGCTCGATATTTTTCAATTGGTGCAGTTTAGCCGGGTACGGACGAATTTTCCGCAGGGGTTGGCGATTGCGGGAGTGCCGGTGGGAGGGCTGGATCGCCAACAAGCGGCAGAGCGGTTGTTGACGATGTACACGACACCCGTGGAATTGCATTATGGTGATGCGGTGATTCATTTAGAACCAGCGGTGGTGGAGTTTGAGTTGGATATTGAAAGTATGCTGGCCGCGGCGGATTTACAGCGGACGGAGCAGGCGTTTTGGGTGGGGTTTGGCGAATTTCTTTTGGGCCGGCAGAGCGCACCCATAGAAGTGCCACTGTCCGCGACGTATTCTGAGGAACGTTTGCGAACCTATCTGGCTGGGGAGATTCGGCTTCGTTATGATCAGCCCTCGCAGTCGCCGCGCCCGGCGGTGGGGACGGTGAATTTTATTCCTGGTGTGGCCGGGACGGCGTTGGAGGTAGAGGGGGCGGTGAACTTGATTGAGCAGGCCTTGTTTTCTACGGCGACGCGGGCGGTCGATTTGCCTTTGGAGCGCACAACCCCGCCGCGTTTGTCGTTTGATAACGTGGGGGTTTTGTTACGGCAGACTCTGGATGTGTATGAGTTTGATGGGTTAGCAGGGGTGTATTTGCTGGATTTGCAAACCGGCCAGGAGACGCACTTTGCCTATCAGCAGGGTGAATTTCTGTCTGTTCAACCGGATATCGCGTTTACCGCGGCGAGCATTATCAAAATACCCATCATGGTGTCGATCTTTCGCGCGATTGATGGCCAAAACGCCGATTCAGAGACGATTCGGCTGTTGGAGGAGATGATTGAACTTTCGGGGAATGATCCGTCGGATTGGGTGATGCAACGGGTTTTGGATAGTTCGACCGGGCCGTTGATCGTGACGGAAGATATGTTCACGCTGGGATTGGAAAACACCTTTTTGGCCGGGCATTTTTATGTAGGAGCACCATTGTTGCGCGGATATCAGACCCCAGGCAACACGCGTCTCGATGTGAATACCAACCCCGACCCCTACAACCAATCTTCTCCCTCAGATATGGGGATGTTGCTGGCCGATATTTACGAATGTGCTCAGACAGGCGGGGGAACGTTGATCGCCGTGTGGGGCGGGGCGATTACGCAACAGGAATGCCAAACGATGATCACCTTTTTGGTTAAAAACAAACTGCCGTCCTTGCTGACCGCCGGGTTGCCGGAAGGGACGCAGATTGCCCACAAGCATGGGTGGGTGACAGGCGGGAGTGGGATCACTACGATTGGCGATGCGGGGATCATTTATACACCGGGGGGAAATTTTGTCATGGTTGTGTATCTGTACCACCCCGTCCAGTTGTTTTTTGATCCGATGAATGAGTTGATCGCCAAATTGGCAGAGTCCGTTTACAACTATTACAACCTGCCCCAGCAGTAATCGCCCTCCTGCCTCTCCCCGCCCACGGTCAGGGCCTCCGCTGGTTTACCCCATGCCCAAACCCAAAGTTTTCGTCACCCGCATCATCCCCGATAAGGGGTTGGACCTCGTCAAGGATTTCTGCGACGCGGACATTTGGCCGGGGGAACTGCCCCCCAGTCGGGCGGACATGCTCGAACGGGGGCGCGGGGTGGAGGGCGTTTTGTGTTTGCTCACCGATAAAATCGACGGGGAATTGCTTGATGCCGCAGGTCCCCAATTGAAAGTGATCAGCAACCAGGCGGTGGGATACGACAACATCGTAGTGCCGGACGCGACCGTGCGGGGCATCCCGGTCGGGAATACCCCCGGCATTTTGACCGACGCCACCGCCGATTTCGCCTTTGCCCTGATGATGGCCGCCGGACGACGGATTGTAGAAGGGGAACGGTACGTCCGCGCGGGGTTGTGGAAGACCTGGAGTCCGTCGCTCCTGTTGGGGGCGGATTTTTCCGGGGCGACGTTGGGGTTGGTGGGGTTTGGACGCATCGGGCAGGCGATGGCAAAACGGGCGCAGGGGTTTGATTTGCGGGTGCGGTATTATGATCCCGGTCAGCCGCCCATCCCGGAGTTGAACGCGTCCCCCGCCGAAAGTCTGGAAATGCTCCTCCGCGAATCCGATTTCGTCTCGCTCCATGTTCCGTTGACCGCCCAAACTCGCCACATGATTAATGCCGAAACGCTGGCGCAGATGAAACCGTCCGCAGTGCTGATCAATACCGCCCGCGGCCCGGTGGTGGATCAACGCGCGCTGTACGCCGCCCTGAAAGCGCACCAACTCTTTGCCGCCGCGCTCGATGTCACCGACCCCGAACCTCTCCCTGCCGATCATCCTTTACTGGAATTGGACAACTGCCTGATCGTGCCGCACATCGCCAGCGCGAGCCGAATCACGCGCGACAAAATGGCCCAAATGGCGGCAGAGAACCTGATCGCTGGATTGAAAGGGGAACGTTTACCGAATTGTGTGAATCCTGAAGTATATGGCGGTGTATGAGGCGTGAACGATTATAAAAACTCATCCTCTGCCGGTTTTTCTAGCAAGTCTTTTACCCCAAAAACTTTTTCATAAACAAACATCAATGCCTCGGCTTTTGAATGAAGGCCCTGGTCGGCCTCATTTGAATGTGCGGGGTCTTCTTCCGTTTCCAGGTAATGAACAAACCGTTCGCGGAAATTTGGGTTTGACGAGGCAGGGAGTAGAGCCTCCACTTCTCGGAACAGGATTTTTGCTTCCTCAATTATGGTCAGTGCGCGGGTGAGGGGGATTTTTTGGGCCTGCACCTCATCGAACACGTTGCAGGTATAGGCGCGACAAACTTTCGGATAGTGGGGGGTCTCGTAGATCGTACACTGGCCTTGCCAGAGGGGGCAGGGATGCCCAAACCCTCGTTGGGTAGGATCGGAGCGAAAAACCGTCATGCCCAACGCCTCGGCGGGGTCAAGTTCTGCGGGACGAAGTTTAGCCCAGATGAATAAACGCCCGGTGCAACACAGGCCACAAGCCTTGCAGAGTTGGGTGAGCGCTTCTTGCGTTTCGTCCATACCAGTTGTCGCGGATGAGGGGCGCGCTTAACGTTGGGGGGGAAGAGGCTGGTTTACGGGTAATTGCAAAATAAAAGTACTACCTGGACAATGGGCTTCATCTTGCCCGAGGCTTTCAACCCAAACTTTTCCGCCGTGTGCCCGCGCCACCCCCCGCACGAGTGCCAATCCCAAACCGGGGCCGCCACCCTTAAAACTCGTTTTCCCCGAAGAATGCAGGGTGACACTCCCCACCTGATAAAACTTTTCGAACACCAACGCATGATGTTCAGGATCCAATCCGATGCCTGTATCTCGAACTCTGATCTCGACCCCGGGCATCTGATTGTCCATCACAATCGGGCTAGTGCTCACGAATACTTGCCCCCCATCTGGCGTATATTTGATGGCGTTGACAATGAGGTGGTAAAGGGCTTTATCGATCAGCCCCGGGTCAGCGTGAATGAGCAGGGATTCATCCGCATATTGGGCGATGATCTCGATTTGGCGTTCCGCGGCGGCTTTTTGAAAATCGTGGATCATGCCATTGATTGCCCGTTTTAATAACACAGGCAAAGAGGCGATCTTGAGCGTTTCCGCGTCCATGCGGGTCACGTCCAACATCATGTTGACCACCTCGTGCATCCGATCCGCCCCTTTGACAATGCCCTCCACCACTTTTTCCAGCCCCGGATTGGCTTTGATCTCCGGGAAAGAACTCAAAACATTGACATACCCTTTCATCACAGTCAAAGGGGTGCGGAGTTCATGCGCGGCAACCTGGATAAATTCCAGTTTGTTGCGGTCTAATTGTCGGAGGACTTTGTTGGTTTTTTTAAGATCGGCAATCGCCATCTGATCGTTTGCGCGAAGCCGGTCTAGCGTAATGCGGATCAGGTCAATCGCCATGCGCGGACTACGTCCGAGAACTGTCTCAAAATCCTGTTTTTCCATCTCCAACACGATGCAGTCGGAGGTGGTGCGTACGGTGGCCGCGCGGGGCGCGTTTTGGATGAGGGCCATTTCGCCAACCAGATCGCCCTTGCCCCCAATGCGTAAAATGCGTTCGCCTTCGTCCTCGCCAATTTTTTTCGTAATGACGATATCCCCCTCCGCGATGATATAAAAAATATCCTCGTAGGCTCCTTCCTGGCACAACACATGTTGGGGCGGGTACGCGCAAAGATCGGTAAGGGAGGCGATTTCTTGTAACTCATCGTCATCCAACCCTTTAAATGCAAGGCGCAATAAAGAAATTTTGTCGTAAGTTTGCATTTCGCTCATCATGGTATAGTATACCGATGACCGTGACAGAGTTCAACAAAATGCGCCAAATGTTCACAATTAAGTATGAAACGCACATGTTGGTACAATATGTTGCATCTTGGTATTGCTCGTCCAATAAATATCCTCAATTCCTTGGAGAATTCATGGCTCGTTTTATCCCTGCTCCCGAAAAAATCCTAAAAGCCCGCGCGTTAATCCAAAAAGCGCGCGACTTACCTGTCCCCGAGGAGGGGGGACGCTGGAATTATGCCTATGTCGCCCAGATTCGCGCATATTTAGAACAAGCGCGTGATTTGGTCAAGTTTATCCCTCGAACCCCCAGCGCCACCGCTGAACTCAAAGAACAGGTTAAACAAATTTTTGAGGAAGCGGAACTGGCGCACAAGGAAATCTTGCGTTAGGAGATTCATATGGAGACTTTGCTTTATATGTATGTGGGGGGTGGGTTGTTCCTGGCGCTGATCGCCCTCCCGCTTCTTGCGGAGAAAGTCAAACCCAACCCGTTTTATGGGTTTCGAGTTTCCCAAACGCTGGACGACCCCAGGATTTGGTACGCCACCAATAAATATTTTGCCCAACGGCTTTTGGTGGTCGGGCTGGTGGAAGCCCTCGCGGCGTTCGGTTTGTTTTTTTGGCCCGGTCTCACCCTGGATGGGTATGCCCTGGCTTGTTTGGGCGTGTTCGTGGTTCTCTTTATTCCTGCCATCGTTCAGAGTTGGCGGTATATGAAAACGTTATAGCGCAATAAAAAGTCCGCCCCAGTAGAAAATTCCGAAAAAAAGAACGGAAGACGAGAAAGAAATAACTCGGACACCTAAATCTGAATGGTTATGTAACAAAAAAGCACCCCTCGAAAGGGGTGCTTTTTTTGGGGTTCTCCCCTGATCAACGGGACAGACAACGAATTATTAAAGGTGTAAGGGTGTATTCCCCTACACCTTCAAAAATTCGTCACTTTTTCCGCCAGAAACGGGAGAGCCTTTTGTTATGAGTGGGTGCGATTTACTGGGACTCAGCGAGCAAGTCCGCAGAAGTGGTCTCTAGCTCGGCGAGGAGTGCATCGATGGCCGCTTCATCGGCGGCGGCCAGGATTGCGTTGAAGGTGTCCGAAATTGCCCCACGGATCGAACCCCAGGAGGGCAGGTTCGGTTCGGCTTCGCCGTATTGGCTCAGGGAAAGGCCGGTGGCGTAGATCGGATTCGCGGCGATGTAATCACCGAGGAATTGTTCGGTGGTTGTTTGGGAGGGGTGATATGCACTGTAGGTGATCCACTCCGCTTGAATTTCGGGGGAGGTAAAGTGCTTGAGCCAAATCCACGCGGCGAGGTTGGCTTCCGGGCCTTGATCGACCACGCCGATCAGTTGGCCGAACGCGTTCACGGCCAGTTTGCCATTCGGGCCTGGGAAGGGGATCAAGCCCCAGCTATCGGCGTTGGCGGCATCGGTGAAGGCGGAGGCCTGAAACGGAATCCCGGCGGTGGAACTGATGGCAAACAACGCCTGGCGGGTCGCGAATTCAGGATTCGGGAACCCTTCGGTGGTGTACCAACAGCCGCTGTCTTTCAGGTCTTTCAGGAAGAGGGCCACGGCCTTCATTTGTTCGGTATTCATTGTGTAGGTATCGCCCGCTTCGTTCAGTAAACTGCCCTCGAAGGCAAACAGCCACGCGGCCACGTCGGAAGCGCCAACGCCACGGGTGACCAGCCCGCCAGTGCCATCATTGTCGGGGTTGTCATCGGCATTGTTGGCGGCGGCGGCGGCACAGGCCTGCGCTTTGAATTCTTCGGCGGTGGCGGGGGCCGCGGTGAAGCCGAGTTCTTGCGCCCAGGTGTTATTGTAGAACAGCACGTTCGCTGATTGGTGAATGGGCATGCCGACCTGGGTGCCATCGGCCAGGGAGCCGGAGTCCAGGTTGGCGGGGTAGATCGCGGCAAGTTCGTCGGTGGTGAGACCAAACATCGGATCGTTGATGAAATCATTCAATTCGGCCATCGCGCCCGCGGCATACCAGGTGGTGATCGCGTTGGGGAAGCCGGGGGTGACGTTGGGGAGTTCACCCGTGGCAATCGCGGCGTTGACGGCGGTTTGCAGGTCGCCCTGGTTGCCCTGGTCAACTGCTTCGACGGTGATGCCCCATTCGTTGGAGGCATTGAAGTCCGCAACGATTTTGGTCAGCCCTTCGGCGGCGGAACCGGCGCCCCAAACGTGCCAGAAAACAACGGTTTGACCGGTCGGGTCTACCGCGAGGGCAGGTTCTTCAGTGGGTTCAGCGGTGGGTTCTTCCATCACTTCAGTGGGTTCTTCCATCACTTCCGTTGGCTCTTCCATCACCTCGGTGGGTTCTTCCATCGCCTCAGTTGCGGCGGGTTCTTCGGTAGGGGTGGCGGCGGGTTGGCAGGCTCCTAAAACAAAGGCAAAGACGAGCAGGAGCGACATAAAGAAGGTTAGGTTTTTTCGAGACATTTTTTCTCCTTGAAATAAAAAAAGGTGGATGGTTGGAAAACGAATAAAACTTGAAATTCTATGACAATAGGCACCTCCATAGGGTAAGGGCGGCAAACCTGATCGATTATACTCCACCTGACCTATCTGCCTGTTAAGTTTTGATTAAATGGTCTTAACATGAGGCCACCGTAAATGCTTTGGGTGCATTTCATTTCAGTTAGAGGTTCCCCGAAAAAAAGGGATGGGCGGGGTACGCTTAGCCCTTGATGCCACTGCGCGAAATACTTTCGGTGAATTGTTTTTGGGTGAAGAAGTACATGACCAGAATGGGCAGAATGGTGATAAAGGCGCCTGCCATCATCAAGTTGACTTGTTGCCCGGCCTCGCCGACAAAGTTCATCAAACCGACGGCAATCGGACGCCATTCGGGTTCGGTGGTGACGAGCAGGGGCCACGCCAGGGAATTCCACGACCCGATGAAGGACAGGACAATGATCACCATGACGGGGGCTTTGGAGAGGGGGAGCACGATCTGCGAGAGGAAGCGTAAATGTCCGGCCCCGTCGATCCGCGCGGCGTCGTACAACTCATCCGGGATCTGGGCAAAAAACTGGCGCAGGAGGAAGATCGAAAACACACTCCCCATAAAGGGGATGGTCAGCGCGGGCCAGTTGTTCAGCCATTTGAAGGGGCCAACCCGCCCGAGCCAGGTGACGATCAGCAGGTTGGGAATCGTTGTGACCATGGCGGGGATCATCAGCGTCGCGAGGAGAAGCCCAAAAAACAGGTTTTTCCCCGGAAAATCAATCCGGGCAAACGCATATGCGGCCAAAATGCTAAACAGCAGTTCTCCGGTAAGGGTGATGACGGTGATTAAGATGCTGTTGATGAAATATTCGGAAAAATTCCCGATTTGCCAGGCTTGCACATAATTTTCGAGGTGTATTTCGGTGGGAATAAAGGCCGAACTCATCGATTCGCCGAGGGACATCAAGGATTTGAGTATCATCCACAAAAACGGGGTGAGCGAGATGAGTGAGCCGAAGAGCAGAACCGCGTAGGATAACACCTGATTGACGCGGAGGCCCAAAAGGGCCTGCTTGCGGGCCTCTGTGGAGGGAGAAGAAAGGGGGCGAGAAGTAGTGAGATCAGCCATAAAACACTCGTGAACCTTGAATTCGATTGTTGATAAGGGTGAGACTGAGAATGATGGCAAACAGGACAAAAGCCAGGGCGGAGGCGTATCCGTACCGGGTTTTGGTGAAAAATTCGTTGAAAATCAAAACACTAAACGGGTCTGTCGTCCCCAACGCCGCGCCTTCGCGCATAACCCAAATGGTATTGAAGGCTTTAAACGTGCCAATGACCGCCAGCAACGACAGAAAATAAGTGGTGGGAGAGAGCAACGGAAAGGTGATATGCCGAAAAACTTCCCACTTGTTTGCCCCGTCAATTTCGGCGGCCTCGGTCAATTCTTTCGGGATATTGCCCAGCCCGGCCAGGTAAATCACCGTGTTGTAGCCCACAAACGTCCAAATCGAGAGCAGGATGATGACACATAACGCCAGACTTGGCCCCGCGGCCCAGGCCGGAACCTCCATCCCCAAACCCCCGCCCAGCAGGGTGATGATTCCCTTCGGCTCGCTCACCCACGCGAGGGGTTCCAACCCCAACCACCCCAGCACGGTATTGGCCGGAGAGACCACCCGCCCCGAAAATAGCTGTTTGAAGACTGCGGCACTGGCGACCGCAGGCGTCACATATGGCAAAAAGAAGATGATCCGAAAAATCTCGGACCCGCGGAGTTTTTGAAATAATAAAACGGAAAGAAATAAGGCAATGGTCAATTGCACGGGCACGGTGCCGAGCGAGAAAAAGACCGTCACCTTCAGCCCCTCCCACATATCGGGGTCCCCCCCCGCCACAATGGTCGGAATTTCGATGATGAGTAACACCGCCCCAACCATGCAGACCAATCCACCCAACAACCGGGCGGTAAAGTGCGCGGTCGAGGTCTGTTCTTGGGCACTTTGCCACACCCGATACCCCACCACCAACGCAATGCTCCCAGAAACGATCATGATCAACTGTGACCAAAGGCCGGGGTCTTCCCCCGTTTCCACTGCGGCGGCATACACCAGATTGATCTGCGTGTACGTGACCCATAAAAGCCCCGCCCCAATCACCAGGCTCACCCAGGCCAGCCCAAAGGCCGCGATATACCTTCCCGCAAGGGGTTTGCGCCACAAAAACGCGGCCACCAGACTCAACCCAAGCGCCACCCAAAAGAGTTGGACAAACAACGTCCAGGCGGGATACACCGTTTCGGCGTGGAAAGCTTCGTTCAATAACCCGATAAACAATTCCTGCGTTCGCTCCAGCCCTTTGATTTTATTGGCGATGCCGAGAACTTCCGGCAGTTGTAAAAAAGCCCACCGAACCCCGGCGATGATCACCCCCGCCCAAACCAGCCCAGGCAGGGCAAACGCCCACGGAAAATGGGAAAACTTGCGCGCGTCCTGCCCGACCTGCTTCACCAGCAGGCCCGCCCCGATCAACCCGCCGATGCCCAACACAAACATCGCCACATACGTCAACCCGCCAATCGCGTCCGTATAATTTTTCAACCCCAAAAACGGCCCTTGCACCAATTGCCATTTGTGCAAACTGACAAACAGCGCAAACCCAACCGGAAAAATGCCAAACGTAAAAATTAACAGGATCGCAGGTGCGATCATCAAATATCCGGTCAGGTATTCTCGCAGTTGCCGCCCCCTTCTCCCTTGAAAAAATTTGAGGGATAAACGCGGTTTTTTTAGCGTTGTCGTCATAAATTTTCTCCAAATGAATGAGGATAGAAATAGTACTCACACTTGACAGGGGATGTGCGCTTCTATTTTGGTGAGTAATTCCTAGAAATGAAATCGCCCCTTATTATAACGATAAAAGGAAAGGAACGATTCACCTCGTACAGAACGGGGCATTCGCCCTTTTTTCTGAAAGGCTGAGACGGACGGGAAAGCGAAAAGAGGAGGCCAGGCACGCAAAGGCAGTAAAACATGAAAGTAACTCCCCGACAACGCTTTTTCTTTGTTCATTAATTGAAGGATTACACACCTTTAACACTACTTATCCCCCAAATGTACTAAACTCTCGGCGGATACTTAAACCCTGGCTCTACCGTTTTTGGTGTGAAGAGTTCCGAATTTTGAAGAAGGCGGGGCTGTACAACCCATACCACCTTCAACAATTCGGTTTCTTTCACAGTATTTCGGGTAGAACCTCAACCATTTTGTAACCGCTCAGGCTTAGAGAGGAAACTCTCCGAAAAAAGGGTGCCGGGGGGAGGGACCTCTCCCTGGCACCCTTTTTTCGGAATTTCACCCTGGCTGAGTAATTCCCCAATTTATTCCTTTTTTTTCGTATCGGAGGTGTTATGGCTACCGCAAAAGCAGTTATCCAAAAAGAAAATATCCAGGCAAAGTTGATCATGGTCTTCATCCTCTCTTTGTCCCTCTCCGGCCTGGCGGACCTGGTGGCGGAACTGGTTCCCAGCCTTGAAATTGGCCCGATTGAACTGAGCATTTCCACTTTCTGGTTCGTCCCCCTTTCCCTCGCCATTTTGTTCAACAACTGGTGGGTAGCCCTGGCCGCACCCATCGGCGAGATCATCTTCTCCGATTTGATTTTGGGCGAATTTGGCGGTTTGAGCGAATTCCAGGAAGTTGCGCTGGTGTCCGTGGCCTTGTTCATCGCCGGGTGGTTGGTGCGAGACCCGAAAAACCGCCGGGATTTGATCATCGCCGGGCTACTCGCCTATTTGATCTCCGAACTGCCCGCCGCCTTCATTGACATGCTCACAGTCTGGATTGGTGTCGAAGAATTTGAGGCCGTCGAAGGGCTTCCCCAAAGCGTATTTGCTGTCGAAATGATGGACTTCATCTTTGAATACATCGTGACCGGTGTGATCTTCGGCCTTTTGCCGATGCTCTGGCTTGTCCCCCGCCTGCACGGGAAACTGGAACCCCTCATGGGCTTGCGCCCCCGCAGTGCAGAAGACCGTCAAACCGCCGACAATGCCGGGCGGGTCGCCGTTTATTTTGTCGTCGGGTTTGTCCTGGCGATTGCCATCACCCTGGCCGCGGCGAACGGGTTCAACCTCGTCGAATGGGAACCGGAATTCCTCGATAGCATCGGGGAATGGTTCCGGTGGGTGGCCATTGGCGCGGCAGTGGTGGTGGCCGGGCTGGTGTTCCTGTTACGGTCACGGGATAACACGTCCAAATGATCCTATCTATTCAAGGCGTCACCTTCACCTATCCGGGTGGGGATGCCCCTGTCCTGCGGGACCTCAACTTAGAGGTCCCGCAGGGTGATTTTGTCGCCCTGATCGGCAATAACGGCAGTGGGAAAACGTCGTTATGCAAGCTCCTGACCGGCCTCATCCCGCATTTTTTTGACGGAGATTTTGAGGGCGAAGTGCTGGTGAACGGAAAAAACACCCTCGAACACAGGGTCGGCGAACTCGCCCGGCAGGTGGGCTATGTCTATCAGGATTTTGAAAATCAACTCGTCAAACCAAAAGTGCTGGATGACGTAGCCTTTGCCCCCCTGAATTTTGGCCTGCCGGATTACAAAACCCGCGCCCAACAAGCCTTAGCCTTGCTCGGCCTGACCCCCTTACAAAACCGGATCATCTGGGAATTGAGCGGGGGCGAGCAACATCTCGTTGCCCTGGCGGGGGCGCTGGCGATGTCCCCGGAAATCATCATGGTGGATGAACCGGTCGCCCAACTGGACCCGGTCAACGCCGAAACGGTGTACCAAAACCTCGCCATGCTCAACCAAAAATTCGGGAAGACGATCATCGTCATCGAACATCACCCGGATTTTATCGGAGCATATTGCAAATCGGTGATCTTACTACGGAACGGCTCTGTCGTCTGGCACTTGCCCGTGCAGGAGGCCCTCTCCCGCGTGGATGATCTGCGCGAAAACGACCTCTTTCCTCCGCACGTAACCCGCCTCGCACACGCCCTCCGCACCGAACGGGAAACGCCCCACCCCTACCCCATTCATTTGGAAGACGGCATCCCGTATTTCCGGCCCTTTGTCCACCCCTCCAACGGCGCGTCCGTCGTCCCGCCCGTGCCCTCTCTCCCCGAACCCGCAAAACCCAAACCCGACCCTTTGCTGGAATTCCGCAATGTTTCCCACCACTACCTGACCATTACCAACGAACCCAAACCGGTCCTGAACCAGATCAACCTCCAGATCCACGCGGGGGACCGGATCGCCCTCGTGGGGGCCAACGGCGCGGGCAAGTCCACCCTCTTGAAAATGGTCAGTGGATTGGAACGCCCCAAAGAAGGGGTGCTTTTCTTCCGCGGGCAGAATACCGCGCGTCTTTCCCCCGAAAAACTTGCCGATGACATCGCCCTCATCTACCAGGACCCGCAACAAATGTTCATCGAAGATAGCATCGAGCGGGACATTGCCTACTACCTCACCGAGCGCAAGGTCCCAGGAACGTCGGAAATCGTGGCGAAAGCGTTGGTGGATTTTCGGCTGGAGGCGATCAAAGAGCGGGATGGGCGGCTGTTGAGCGGGGGGCAAATGCGTCGGTTATCGTTGGCGATTGGGGCCAGTATGCGCCCGAAGGTGATGTTGCTGGACGAACCGACCTCCAGCCTGGACGTGGCAAACCGCATCCAAATCACCGAGATGTTGCGAAAACTGGAAGAATGGGTGCAAACGGTCATCATCGCCACCCACGACATGGAACTGGTCACAGAATGGGCAAACCGCGTCATTGTCCTGCGCCAGGGGCAGATTTTGGCGGACGCACCTCCCGCAGACATCTTTCGAGACCAGACTTTGGTGCAAACCGCCCGCATCCGCCTCCCGCAGGTGGTCTCCCTGAGCCACGCGCTGGCCCTCTTCCCCATGCCGTTGACTGTGAACGGATTTCTTCAATTTGTCCGTGCCCGGAGGGATTCCCATGTTTAAAGCATTTCGCGAAAAATTTTCCGTGGAATACGTCAAACGCGAGATTTTACGCACCACCTACGGCAATCGGGAAACGTTTCTGGCGCAGTTAGACCCCCGAGTTTTGCTTCTTTGGTATCTCGTGTTTGCGCTTTTGCCCTGGTTTTTTTATAATCGCACGATCCTGCTGGGCCTTTGCCTCATGCTTTTGGGGATGGCCTTGCTCACACGGGTCAGTAGTTTGATTTTGATCTTTTTGGCCGTTGGTGTGGTGGGGCAAATTTTCGGGTGGAGTATGACCGCTCTGTTTTTCGGCGGGAATCTGGAAATCTTCTGGTCCCTGACGACGCTCATCCTCAAACTGCTAGCCGTTTCCCTGGCAAGTATCGCCATCTTCGCCTCGCTGGAACCCGACCGGTTGAGCGATGCCCTTTTGGCGTTGGGCATGCCCGGACAGTTTGCGTTTGGCATGTCCTACGGCTACCGGATGATCCCGGTGCTGATCGACGAATATCACCACGTCATCAATGCCTATCGCCTGCGCGGGAAACAGCCTGAACCCGGTTTTCTTCGTACCCGGCAAATCGCCCACTACCTCAACCTCATGGTACGCGCCTTCTATCCTATGATTTTGAACACCGCCAAACGGATTCGCACCACGGTCGAAGGGCTGGAAATCAAAGGCTTTACCTACGCAGTCAATCACCCCGAGGTGAAAAAACTCAAACTCCAACACCTGCGGGTCGATTTGAGAGATTATCTTTTTCTGGCCAGCACCGTTTTGGCGGTCTTGGTCATTGTCATCATCGGACTCCAATTTCCCACTTAACCCCCTTTTTTATGAACATCGACTTTCACTTTCACGCCTCCTTATCGAAAAAAACCGGCTTCCTGCCCGAACATTTTGAAAACAGCCTGCACGAAGCCCGCCGGATCGGGTTGACCTGCATTGGCCTGACCGATCATTTCAACGTCTTCAACTTCGAGGCGATTTACGAATTCCTGGACGCCACCTACCCCTATCAGGGCGCATACTACGACGCGGATGGCCTGCGCCTGTTCCCCGGTATGGAAGTGGATGTGGCCGAAGGGCCGCATTTATTGCTCGTGGGCGAACGCGAACAGGTCTATTATTTTCACCGGCAGTTGGCCGGGTTTAAGGAAAAAGGCCATCACATTCCCATCGCCCAATATTTTGAGCGGCAAGCGGGCCTTTCGTTCCTCAATATTTTTGCTCACCCTTTTCGCCCTGGGCGAGAAGCCATGCGCGTGCCTGTGGAATACCTTGCCAACTTTCACGCGTTTGACCTCAACGGAAAAGATATGTACACGCTTGGGCGCGAAAACCAGGCGGATGTCTACGACCTTGCGGCGACCCATCACCGTAAAGTCACCGCGGGCAGTGATGCCCACCATTTTCACCAATTGGGGTGCGTGTACAACCAATTTCATCACCCACTCAACAATGTGCAGGAAATCATCCAGTATATCGAAACGGGCGAGTATACGATTTATGTGGATGAGGCCTTAGAAGAGATGGTCCAAACGGCAGAACGGGTGAAGAGTGGGATTAAAGCAAACTGGATCAGCCGCAATAGCGCAACCACGCAAGACGAGGAGTAAGTGCGTCAGGCCTGATTTTTTTCTTGTTTGAGAATTTCCTGAACGATATACCAGGCGGTAATCATCGCCGTCGGCACCCCGCCGGGGTTGAAAACGTAATGCCCCACGGCGTAGAAATTTTTGAGTGGCAGGTCTTTCGCAAAGTTGAAGTGCGGCG
>JABWBV010000737.1 GCA_013359445.1 Anaerolineales bacterium
GGCGACAGCACGACCACCCGATCCGCCAAAAACAACGCCTCATTGATCGAGTGTGTCACCATCACCACTGTTTTTCGGCGCCTTTCCCATATACGAAGCAACTCGACCCGCATCCGTTCTCGGGTCAGCGCATCTAAGGAACCAAATGGCTCATCGAGGAGCAATAGCTCCGGGTCATGGATCAAGGCGCGGGCAATCGCGACGCGTTGGGCCATGCCCCCCGAGAGGTCCCGCGGGAGGGCGTGTTCAAACCCCCGGAGGCCCACGAGTTCTATCATCGCCTGGGTTTGCGCCAACGCTTGGGCTTCGGGCACGTGTTGTAAGTTCAACGGCAGGGCGATATTATCCGTCACATCGCGCCAGGGCATCAGATTCGCATTTTGAAAGACCAGGCCCACGCCTTGTCTGGTTCCGGTCAATGGTTCGCCCTCAAAAATCACCTCCCCCTCTGTCGGGCGCAGTAACCCCGCCAAAATCCGCAAAAGCGTAGATTTCCCGCTCCCGGAAGGGCCGAGTAAACAGACAAACTCCTGCGGGTAAACCGAAAAACTGATTTTTTCCAGCACTTGCAGGCCGCCGTTATGGTTCGGAAATGTCATCGACAAATTCCGAAGGAGGAGGATAGGCGCAATCATGGAATAAAATCGTTCGTAAACGCCTGCTCCAAGTCCAAGGGCGTCGTGAGTAAACCCATCTCTAACAGAACTACCTGCATGTTTTCCCAGGCCACCGGATCAGAGTATCCCAGCGTTTCTGCCTGCCAAAAGGGAATGGAAGCCGCGAGCACTTCTTTTTGCACAGTTTCATCCGTTTCGGCAAGGTTTTCAACATACTTTTTACAAATTTCGTAGGCCTCGTTCGGGTTGGCAATCGTATCGGCTAACCCACGCAAAAACGCATTTACCATGCCTTGTACTAAGGCCGGATTGTTTTTGATGGTTTCTTCATTGGTGATGATGCCATTGGAGGCCAGACGAACATAATCTGCCACCCGAATTTCTACCACCTCATACCCTTGTGCCCGAAGTTGGATAGGCTCATTGGAAAAATAGCCGACGACGGCCTGTTCTTGATCGGTCGCCAACGCTTCCACCTGATTGAACCCTATCGAGTCCAGGGTCAGATCACTTTCGGCTATCCCCGCTTCGTTGAGCAGAGCACGCAAGCCAATATATGATGCCCCAAACAAGCCTGGTAAGCCGACCTTTTTCCCGGCCAAATCCGCCGGGCCAGTGATACCTGCCTCGGTTTTGGCGACAACTGCAATGGGGTACTCTTGATACCAGGCGACCACATTGACCACAGGAATCCCTTGTGCCCGTGCCAAAAGCACTTGTTCCCCGGATACCAAGGCGAAGGGGGTTTCGTTCACCCCAACCAGGGCAACGCCATCCGTCTCAAAACTGTAATCAAAAGTGATTTCAATGCCTTCCTCGGCAAAATACCCTTTTTCCACCGCCACATAATAGGGGGCGTACTGAACGTTTGGAATATATCCCATCGGCAAACGAATGGCCTGAGTGGGTTGTTCTGCCGGTTGGCAGGCGGTTAATCCCAAAAGCCCGATCAAAAGGGCCATGAGAAGTTTTTGGGTTGTCATGTATAAATCTCTCCTAAGATTGGATTCTTGTAACCGTTCCCCGAAAAAAGGATGGGCGAGGGATGAACATCCCCCCCATCCTTTTTCAGAACTTTTTTCTATAGTCTGAACAGTTACAGATTATTTTAATATTCTACTCAAAAGATTGAGTCGTGTAATTACTCAACAAAGTAGAAGATTCCGAAAAAAAGATGGTTAACTACTTTGTCGTTGTTTTATACAAATGTGAAATTTTCCCGCACAACGACAATAGGCTATGCGCAATCCTATCTCTCTGTTCGATTCCACGCCAAAAGACGATTTTCCAGGTGGACGACAACCCCGTACAAGCTCATCGCCATCCCCACCAGCGCAAAAATCGCAACAAACACCAACGCGGTGTCATACTGGCCGCGCCCCACATTGATCAAAAACCCTAATCCTCGATCCGCCCCCACATACTCCCCCACCACAGCCCCAATCACCGATAACGTAGCCCCAATCCGCAACCCGCCCAATAAAACCGGCATCGCCGCCGGAATTTCGAGGTGAATCAACATCTGCCACCGCGTGGCCCGCAAGGAGCGCATCATATCACGCAAATCTTTCGACACAGACCGAAGGCCAACCACAATGTTAACCAACACAGGAAAAAAGACGATCAGCGCGCAGATCAACACCTTCGACAATAAGCCAGGCCCAAACCAAATCACCAACAACGGCGCAATCGCCACAACCGGAACAGATTGGCTCGCTACAATATACGGGGCGAGGAAACGCTCCATTTGGGGCGATTTTGCCAGCCAATAGCCCAAAAGGGTTGCCACCCCCACCCCCAACGCCAACCCGATCATCACCTCCCCTAACGTAATAGCCGTATGCCAGAGCAGTGTACCATCGGACAACGCCCGAACTAACCGTTGAAAGACCAACCACGGTGTGGGCAAAATAAATGCCGGAAAATCTGCGAAATACGTCAGCAGATACCATCCTCCCACCCCCACCAAAAAAGAAACCGCAAGCAAAAGCCATTTATTTATTCGAGGCGCAACATGTAAATCGGAATAGGTTTCTGGGTTTTCCGAAGCGTATTTTTGGGGTTGTACATAATCCATTTTGAACTCCAAGGGTGAGACGGGATTTCCGTCTCACTCATTTCAAACCATCGGGAGCCACTCAAATTCGCGTAGTTCCCTAAAAAGGTAACGACACAGTCC
>JABWBV010000108.1 GCA_013359445.1 Anaerolineales bacterium
CAATTGGCGCACTATCTGGAATATACCTATCCCGACCACCCCCCCGTCGAAGTGCTGGCCTTCCATTACGGGCACAGCGAAAACACGGCCAAACAGCGCAAATATTTTCGAAAAGCGGGGGACGCGGCGTTGAAGGTGAGCGCGTTTACCACCGCGGTGGACTACCTGAAACGCTTGCTAGAAATCACCCCTCAGGAGGAGGCCGAATATCCCTCCCTGGCCCTGGATTTGGCCGAGACCTACCATAGAATGAGTGATTTTGCCAATGTACACGTGGCGGTTGAGCGGGCCTATACGACCGCACACAACGACCTTCATCGGATCACAGCCCGTACAATCCTGGCGGAGACCTTGTCTACCACAGGCCAACATGCTGAAGTGCATAACATATTGACCGAAATCATGCCCCTGGCCCGCGCCACCGGCGATCCACAAACCCTCGGGCGTGTCCTTTCTGCCTGGGGGGTGAGTGAGTGGAATTTGGGCAACCTGGACGCTTCTCGTCTTGCCCAGGAAGAAGCCCTGGCCCTGGCCCGCGCGATGGGGGACACTACGCGCGAGTTGCATGTTTTGTTCCGCCTGGGTACAGTCAATGCCGCCCTGGACAACCCGGACACGGCCACGCAATTGATACAGGAGAGTTATACAAAAGCCAAAGCGGTTGGAAACCGTGAGCGGGAAATGGCGGCGCTGACGACCCTGGGCGCCATTGCCGATGGGTGGGAGAACACCTTAGAAGCGAAGGCATATTATCACCAGGCCCTCGCCCTCGCGCGTGAGCTGGGCGTGCAACACTATATCGCTTTAAATCAGGTCAATCTGGCGACCAGTTATCTTACCCTGGGCGAACTCCCTGCCGCCCGCGCAGAACTACGTCAGGGGTTGGCCCTGGCCCTGCGGAATGGTTCCTTTATATGGGTTGTGGCCGCGGTACAAATCTTTGCAGAAATTATCTATGCAGAAGGAGATGCAGAGAGAGCTTTTGCTTTATTGGGGCTGGTTAGCCACCACCCTGCCTGGAGCAGTATGAACCAACGCCACTTGAAGCGAACCCTGGAAGCCTGGGGGATTGACCAGGCAGGGTTTGAAACAAAATCCGCCAAGGGGATCGAATTGAATTGGGATGCTACCATCCAAGAATTGCTAGAGGAATAAAAACCCATGCCCTCGGTGTAGAACCGGAAGATTTCATCCAACCCTGGGGCCTATAACCCCCATTCAGTCTAACAAATGCTTGCCCTCCACCCCTACCTCCCCAAAAACTGCCTCCGCGCCCTCGCGCGGGGCGAATTCCTCCCCAACCCACCACCGGCTTCACCCCGCTGACCGAAAAACGCACCCGCGAACTGGGGGCGCGGGGAACGGAATCTGCGCGGGTGCCCTGAAGTGCGGCCAACAGAATCAGTAGCTCGCAACCGCTACCGCTGGATTGCCCAATCCCCCGTCGGTTTAGGCAATCCAGCAAGCCATTTCGATCTACTGTGTGCCCTTTTTTACCTCGGCACCGCCCCCTCCGGCAATGGATTCACATACGCATGCCCGTCCTTTGCCCGTTCAAAATCCGCTTTCGCCTGTGCGAGCAGGTCTGGTTGGGTCAGTAAATCCAGTCCGGCGAGGGCCATCGCTTTGGCGGCGAAGAGCATCCCTTTCGCGCCGATGCTAGAGCCGGACGAGGCAACCGTTTGCCAGCTATGCCCGGGGGTGCCGAGCGGCCAACAGGTGGTGGTGATTTGCCCGGTGGGGGTGATCCAACTCACGTCGCCCACGTCGGTGGAACCGCCCATCGTTGGGGGGGTATCCGAGTGGGGTAACACGCGCTCCCACAGGGGGTCGGCGAGGTCCGCGCGGGAGAGGGGGCCTTTGACCGAGCGTTGCATCCACGCAAATTCCTGTTCCAGCGATTGGGCGGGAAAGGTCGCTTGCAGGGAGCGGGCGAAGGCGCGTTCCTGTTCGGTGAAGGTCAGATCGTTCACCTCCGCCATTTTTTCGTAAAGCAAATCGGATAGGGTCTCATTCGAAAGCAGTTCGTACCCGCCCGTGAGGAATTCGATCTCGTGCGTGGTGCCACTCATCAACGCCGCGCCTTTGGCGATGTCCAGCACCCGCGCGTAAATCTCCTCCACCTGCGCGCGGCGCGGGGCACGGACGAAATACCAGATTTGGGCAAACGCGGGGACGACGTTCGGGGCCTGTCCGCCGCTGGTGATCACGCTGTGAATCCGCGCCTCTTGAATGATATGTTCCCGCAGATAGTTCATCCCCACGTCCATCAACAACGCCCCGTCGAGGGCACTGCGCCCCATCTGCGGTGCGGCCCCCGCGTGAGACGCCACCCCGTGAAAGTTCACCTTGAACGAGTTCAACGCCAACGACGACCCATTCCAAACGATGTTCGTGCTCCCCGGATGCCAGCTAATCGCCGCATCCAGATCGTCGAACACGCCATCCCGCGCCATGTACACCTTTCCGACGAGGGTTTCCTCTGCAGGACAGCCGTAAAAACGGATCGTGCCGGGGATATTCCCCTCGATCATTGCCGCTTTGAGGGCCATGACCGAGGCCGCACACGCCGTGCCGAACAGGTTGTGCCCGCATCCGTGGCCCGCGCCGCCCGTTTCGATGGGGTCTTTTTCCGTGCTCAGTTTTTGGGATAGCCCCGGCAGGGCATCGTACTCGCCCAAAAACCCGATAATCGGACTGCCCGTGCCCCAGGTGGCGATGAACGCGGTCGGCATCCCGCCCGCGCCCCATTCAACGTGGAACCCATCGTCCTCGAGTTCTTTGGCAAGCAGTTTGGAGGCAAAGGTTTCGGTGAGGGCAACTTGCGGGTGATCCCAAATTTCTTTGGCGAGGTAGGTCAGTTTTTCATCTTGATCGTTGATGTGGTTGAGGATGATCGTTTTCATTTGCCGAAAGTCTCCTGATTAAATTTTGAACAAAAAAACACTTTAGATCGTAACATAGAGAGATATTTTTCGGAACTTTCTACGCTTGGTGAATGCCTTAAGTGTCTATCCGAAAACTCTTGTAGCCTGGGGGGGATCCCCGCCGACAAGGGGTTGCGCCACAATTTTCGGATAAGGGCTAAGTCCACCCACCTTAAAATTTTTATGATATACTGACCTTCATAATTCTCCCTTCAGACACATCATCCCTATTTTCAAGAGGCAACCGATGGAAATTACAACAACCGAATACAATCGTTGTGAAGTGGTCAAAATGACCGGTCGCGTGGATACCTACACCGCCCCCAAACTGCAAGAAGCGATGGATGCCGCCATGGACGCAGGCAAACACAATATCGTTTTCGATATGACAGAAGTAGATTTCCTGTCTAGTAAAGGGCTATGGGTGTTGACCGAAACCCAGAAGAAGTGCAAAAAACAAAAAGGTAAACTGGTTTTGGTCAATACCGACGAGAAAATCCGCAAATCTTTTGAACTGGTTGGCATGAGCGATTATTTCGACATTTATGAGGATGTGACCGCGGCTGTCGGCAGTTTCTAATTTGGCGATATTTTTTATCTGTACCAATGGCTGTTGCCACTCGCACTTTCCCTGGACGTTTTGAAAGCCTCGAAAAAATCAGCAGGTTTGTTAAAGATGCGGCGAAAAAGGCCGGGTTGGGCGAAGAAGCGGTGTATGGCGTCGAATTGGCCGTAGATGAAGCTTGCTCCAACATCATCGAACATGCGTACCGGGGTGAAGACCTGGGCCAAATTGAATGTTCCTGCGAAGCCACCAACCGAGGCTTAAAGATCGTCATCACAGACCACGGACATCCCTTTAACCCGGCGCAGGTGCCCAAACCAGACCTCAGCAGTTCGTTGGAAGAACGTAGAAAAGGGGGGTTGGGGCTTTTTTTTATCGACCAAATGATGGATGAAGCCCGCTACGAATTTGCCCCCGGCGTTAATCGGTTGATCCTGATCAAACACAAATAAAAAGAGGCCCTTAAGGCCTCTTTTTTTTGCAAATCCTTGACCCTCCCCCTCTGCCCGTTATAATTCGTTTTCTGAATTTTGGCTTCTCTGCGTGGTCCGAGACATTCGGCTTCCTCGCTTTGAGTCTTTGTTTGTTTAGGAGAACTACATGCCTATTGCTCTCATCACTGGTATCACCGGCCAAGATGGTTCATACCTTGCCGACTTTTTGCTCGAAAAAGGCTACACCGTCGTTGGCATGGTACGCCGCTCCAGCACGATTACGTTTGAACGCATCCAACACATCCAAGATAACATTTATCTGGAACAGGGTGATCTCCACGACCAAAGCTCCCTGGTCGACCTGCTCGAACGCTACCAACCCGACGAAATTTACAACCTCGCCGCGCAGTCATTTGTCCCGACCTCGTGGAATCAGCCCGTGCTGACCGGGGAAGTTACCGCGCTGGGGGTCACGCGCCTGCTGGAGGCGATGCGGTTGGTTGTGCCGAAGGCGCGGTTTTATCAGGCTTCGTCCAGTGAAATGTTCGGGAAGGTGGTGGAGGTGCCCCAACGGGAGTCCACGCCCTTCTACCCGCGCAGTCCGTATGGGGTGGCGAAGGTGTATGGGCACTGGATTACGGTCAACTACCGGGAATCGTATAACCTGTATGCGGTGTCGGGCATTTTGTTCAATCACGAAAGCCCGCGGCGCGGCATCGAGTTTGTGACGCACAAGATCACGCACGGGGTGGCCCGGATCAAACTGGGGCTGGGCCACGAACTCCGGTTGGGCAATCTGGAATCTCAGCGGGATTGGGGTTATGCCGGGGATTATGTCCGCGCCATGTGGATGATGCTCCAACGCGAGGAGCCGGAAGATTTTGTGATCGGCACCGGCCACACGCACTCGGTGCGCGAATTTTGTGAAATCGCCTTTGGGCATGTGGGGCTGGATTACAAAGATTTTGTGGTGCAAGACCCGCGCTTTTATCGTCCGGCAGAGGTGGATTTGCTGGTGGCTGATCCCTCGTTGGCGCATCAGCGGTTGGGCTGGGAGCCTAGTGTCAACTTTGAGGGGCTGATCAAAATGATGGTGGATGCCGATTTGAAAGCGTTACAACATCAGATTGAGATTGGCGTGTTGCATGTCCCGGAGCGCAAATAATCTTTGGGCGGTGAGGGGGATCGCCCTGTTGGGTGGCATTATTGCCCTTGCCAGGGTTTGGGGCTTTGCTCTGACGCAAAACTCTTTGATGGACGAGGGGGAATATCTGCTGAAAGGCCTGTTTTTTGTGACGGGGGGGTATCGCCCATTTCAGGAGGGGGGGATCTGGACCAACCAAATGCCGCTCGCGTTTCTGATCCCGGGCTGGGTTCAGCAAGTGTTTGGGGTGGGGATTCTGACCGGGCGGGGGTACGCGTGGACGCTCAACGCGTTGAACTTGCTCGGGCTGTGGTTTCTCGCGCGGCGGGCGGCGCGCTTGCTGGGGAGCGAAAAAACGATGGCGGAGTGGTTGGCCGCGGGGGCCATTTGGGCTTACGCTTTCAATACGGCGATCTTAAAAATGTACAGTACCACCACCACACAAGTGTTGATCACCGCGATGCTGGTGGGAATTCTCTTGCTCATCTTGGGGGAAAACCGCCCGTTGTGGCAGATTGTTTTGGGCGGCGTGCTTTCCGGGGTGATGTTGATGACCAAAACGCGCGGGGATCGGCGCGGCGGTCGGGATGGCCCTCCCGATCTTGCTTGGGCACGCGGTCTTTTGGCCGGGAATTTTACGGGCGTGGGCGGCGTGGGTGCCCCTGGAATGGATCGCCCCCTGGCGTCCGCCCGAAGGTCAACCCTTTTGGAACCCCACCGGAGATTTGGACAGCCGGGTGTTGAGTTTTCTGTTTGCCATCCGCTACCATTTTGTGGCGATGTGTGGATTTTTTGGGGCGGGGCTTGGGGCCTGGCGGTGGAACCCGCCCGCGGCGCGGCGGGCCGCGCTCTTTTTGAGTGCCCTGTTTCTGATTTTGCTCGCGGCGCACGCGTGGGCGAGTTTGGGCATCCACGAACAGACCGACGAGGCGTTGGGAAACGATTATTGTATTTTTTGTTTTCCCGTGTACACGTCGTTTTTCTCGATTTTAGGGTTGGTGTTGGCGGTGATGTGGCTGGCCTCCCGCCCGTGGGGGGCACCGCGCTGGCAGGGCGGGCTGACCACAGGCGCGCTTCTGCTGTTGACGGTGGGCATTGGCTATGGGGCGTACAAAGACATTGGCGCGAACCTCACGCATTTACGCATCCCCCGGCTAAAAACCCTGCTTGCGAGTGGGGAATCTGCGCCGGGCATTCCCCTGTGGGATTTTTTGGACACGCGGTTTGGTCTGGATTTTGAGATCACCAAAAAACTTCTGCCCACGCTGGCGGGGTTGGCGGTGGGGGTGGGCATTTTGTTGGCGGCTTTTTGGCTCACGCGCTGGCTGGAAAAACGTTGGAGGGAACGCGTTTCGCTGGGGGCTGTGGCGTGGGGGGTGTTCTTGGGGGTGGGGTGGGTGCTCTCGCCCTCGGCGGCGCTGGGGGCGGGGTATACGAATTATGATTGTAGTGGCAATGTGATTGCCGCGTATGAGGCCGCGGGGGGGCAGTTGGCGGAGGTCATTCCCCCGAAGGCGCGCGTATACTGGCAGGGGTCGCTTTCGGCGGTGCCTTTGTTGTATCTCGATCATCCGCAGATTCTCCCCGGGCAGATCAATCTGGACTATACTTTGCGCCTGTCTGGCTCGGATGCCGAACATTTGCGCTTTGGTTTTTGGACAGATACGCTGGCACAAGCCTGGCTGGCCCAGGCCGATTACGCCATCGTGGCCGAACGATATTACAAAGGTTGGCTGAAAGAGGCGCTGGAAGATTCCACCCGTTTTGTCGAGCTTTCGCGCACCGCTCCGCTCGCCCCATGTGATGAGAATTCTTATTTGCGTGTTTTTCAGGCGTACGCGCCTTAACCTGATGCCTTTTTGTTATTTGCTCGTCTTCCCCTGTGAGGACATCCCTCAGCAGTCCTCACCTGAACCGATTAAGGGTTTAAAAGACGCGCCTTATTTCCAACCGGTGGATATTCAGGTTCGTAGTTTGGGACAGAGCACGCGCGTGGTGGAGGGGACCTCGGTAAACGTCCACGCACAGATTTATGATGAACGGGTGCAGATTATGGAGTGCCATTTTGAGTTGGCCAGGCCGCTTCAGGGGGCGACCATTCAACACCGTAACCGGATCGAAGCCGCCCTGCGCGAAGAACTTGTGCCCGCCTCCGCCCATGCCAACGGGCTGTACGAGGAGTTCATCATTTTGATGCTTTCGCAGGTGGATGGCTCCCCGGATGAATTTATTGATCATCATGCCCAAGACCTGGCGCGCTTTATCCGTTCTCAGCGGGAGATTTTTGGTCCCTCGGAGATTGAAGACATCCTGATCACCCGCGTGCGTTATTCCGAGGACGAATTGACGCTGGTGGACTGGGAAGGGGCGCTGCTCATTTCGCCTACGGGGGATTTTCAAGCGGATATCGAACTGCTCAAAATTGGGAATTACCAACTCGTCCGCTATCGGGTGCTCGCCCAAGCCATCGAGGAGAACCTGCTGGACATCAAAACCATTTTTCTCAAAGGCTCGCGTAGCCCTATCTTGCCTGGACCCCCGCGGGCCGCCCTGCGCCGTATCATCCAACACCGGCTGGAAATGATCCTCGAATTTGAGCATACCGAACAAAACCTGCTTCTCATCGGCGATTGGTACAGTGCCAAACTTTATCGCGCCATTCAGGATGAGTTTTACCTCGACGACTGGAAGCTAACGGTGCAGTCCAAATTGGACAACCTGGAAAGCATCGTCACCACCATTCAAGAACACTTTTCCTTTTCCTGGAAAGGTATTCTTGACAATGTAGAGTTAACCGGATGGTTGATCTTGCTTTTGGGCTATTTCATCCTCTTTTTTATCGAGATGCGCGCCACTCCTTAAAAAACTTCACAAGTCCCCGTAAGCATCTTCATCCTCCCCCAACGCTCTCCTCGCACCTACATGCCCAGACTTCCGCAGTGTGGAAGTTGTCTCCTATGAAAAAACTCGACCTCAATCTCCTCCTCCGCACGCTAGGCACTCTGCTGGCCTTTGCCCTGCTCCTTTACCTCCTCAGCCAACAGGGGTGGGATGAAATTTGGGTTGGGGTGCGTCAGATTCCGACCGGGTATTTCGTTCTCTCCATCGTGTTGATGATGCTTTCGCGTACTTCCGTGGCCCTGCGCTGGCACGCTTTGCTCCGTTCGGGAGGCGTGCGTGCTACGATTGGGCAAAGTTTGAAAATCACCTTTGCCGGGCTATTTGCCTCAAACTTTTTGCCCACCACCATTGGCGGGGACGTGGTGCGCCTGGCGATGGCTTTGCGGGTGGGGTTTGATAAGGTGATCGCGACGGCGTCGCTGGTAGTGGATCGGCTGGTGGGGATGGCCGGGATGGGGTCGGCGGCCCCGTTGGGCCTGCCACCCATTTTGAGCGCCGTGGCTGTTGGGGAATGCGGGCCAACGACCATGACGACGCTTCCGTGGGTACAACCCTGGCTGGCGCGGGGCAAGCGCGCGCTAGACAAACTCTGGCAGGCGACGGTCTTATGGATTCGCTCGCCGCGGGGCCTCCTGCTGGCCTTTGGCCTCACCTGGGTCCACCAACTATGTCTCTTTACCATCAACTGGCTCCTTTTCCGGGGGCTGGGCGAACCGCTTCCCTTTTGGCTGGCGGGCGGGTTGTGGAGTTTTACCTATTTTGTGACCCTCCTCCCGATTTCGATCAATGGCCTGGGCTTGCAAGAACTTTCCATGACCTATATTTTTTCTCATTTTGGCGGGGTCAGCGCGCAGAGCGCGGCCATCGTTGCCCTGCTCGTGCGGACTCTGCAAACGCTGGCAAGTGTGCCCGGCGTGGCCTTTTTGCCGGAGATTTTGAGCGGTTCGCGGATGAAAACGGATGAAAACGGATAACACGCTTTTACGCAACCTCCGCATTACTCTGGGCGTCACGCTCGCTTTTTGGGCGGGGGCGGTCTCGCAGGGATACGCTCTGGCGCGAGATTTGCAAGTCTCGTGGGGATCGCCGCGTTGGATGATCGCTTTGATCCTGGGACTGGCGGGGGTGCTGATCCTGAGCGGATTGCTCGCCCTGACGTGGTCGCCGTTGCGCGCGCGGGTGTTGTCCGGGTTGGGGCGGGGGGGGGCGAGCCTGACACGGCTCCGGCCCCTGCACCTTCCGTTGATGATCTTGTTCGCGGGCATTTTTCCGTTGTTTTTGCTCCCCGCGTACCCCGCGCCCGTCGGGGATTTACTCAGCACGTTTTTTTGGCGGGCGTTTCCCTATTGGTTGGCGACCGTCGCCGGCGCGGTGACGTTGCACGCGCGGGCCACCACAGATAACTGGTGGACTTCGCTGGGCAAATCTGCACTGATTTATGGGGTGGTGTATCGGGTGGCGGTGTTTTTGCCGGATATTTCTAACTACCCGTTCACGTTGTACTGGTCGGAGGGGAGCCGGTATTATTATGCCTCTCTGTTTTATGCCGAGCAGGTGTATGGCACATACGCCAACCCGACAGTGCTTCACCCCACGCGCTATTGGATGCAGTCCCTTCCGTTTTTGATCTCCGGCCTGCCGCTGTGGGTTCACCGGGCGTGGCAGGTGGGGTTGTGGCTGGTGTCGAATGGGTTAGCCGCGTGGCTGGTGGTGCGGCGGGTTCTCAAGGGTGGTAGTAATGACTTAAGTCGTTACTACGTGGCGCTTTGGGCGTTTTTGTTTTTGTTTCAGGGGCCGATCTGGTATCACCTGGTGGTGATGGTCATTCTTGTGGCGTGGGGGACGGATACCGCGCGGTTTTGGAAAACTCTGCTCGTGGTGGCGGTGGCCTCCGCGTGGGGCGGGGTCAGCCGGGTGAACTTGATTCCGTTCCCGGCGGTGATGGCAGGGATGATCTATTTGCTGGAACGGGAAAAGGGCGCGACGCCGCTCTGGCGGTATTTGTCAATCCCGGTCGTGTGGGGCCTCGTTGGCGGGGTGGCGGGGTTGGCGGCGCAGATGGGGTATGTGCAATGGTCGGGGAATGATCCCGATCAGTTTGGGTCGGCTTTTTCGTCGGATTTGTTGTGGTTTCGGCTGTTTCCGAGTGCGACGTATCCGTTGGGGGTGATTCCTGCGATTGCGCTGGCGTCTTTGCCGGTGATTTGGTTGGGCTGGGTGCGTTTGCGCGGGCAATGGGGCCCCGCGCGGCTCCGGCAGGGGGATGCTCGCTTAGGGAATCCAGTTCATCCGATCCGGTGGTTGGGGGTGGCGGGGGCGATGGGGGTGTTTTTCGCCGGGGGGCTGATCGTCAGCGCGAAGATTGGCGGGGGGAGTAATTTGCACAATATGGACGGGTTTTTGGCATTGTTGCTGGTCGCGGTGGTGTATGCGGGGTTTGGAAAAATAAAACTGGAGCCAGGGTTGGGGGACAACCTTCCGAAGGCGGCGAACGGTGGGCGCGTGCAGACTTCACAAGGTTGGCTTGTGGGTTTGGTCATTCTAATCCCGGTTTTGTTTGCGTTGGAGGTGGGGCGTTCGTATGATTATGATTTTATGCCTGCCGCGAACAAGACGCGCAAGGCGTTGGAGACGATCCAGGAGATGGTGGCGGAGGCCACGGCGCACGGGGGCGAGGTGTTGTTTATTTCTGAGCGACAGTTGGTGACGTTTGGGTTGGTGGAGGCAGGGTTGGTGGAAAATTACGAGAAGATTTTTATGATGGAAATGGCGATGGCGAATCACCCCGGCTATTTGGGACAGTTTGAGGAGGATTTACGCGCACACCGGTTTGCCCTCATTATTACGGTTCCCGTGCAGGCGAATGTGCAGGATATGGAAGATCAGTTTGGGGAGGAAAATAACGCGTGGGTGGAACATGTGAACATGCCCCTGGCGTGTTACTACCAACAGAAGGATCGGTTGAAGGAAGTGCGGGTGGAAGTGTTGGAGCCGCGGGATGGGGGGACGTGTCCGGCGGTGGGGGAGGAGTGATTTATTTTTTCTCCACCCGTTTGGCTAACTCGCGGACTTTTCCCCACTCTTTTCGCATAATATAGACCATGCCCAGGTTCATCAGCCAGAGGTCTTCACAGTCCGGGGAAATGGAGAGCGCCTCTAAGACTTCTACTGTTTCATCGTCAATGCGCCGCGCCAGAATATGGGCGCGGGCTTTTGTTTTTAATGCCTTGAGTTCGCGTTCCCGTCGCTTGCGAATTTCCGTGGCTTCTTCGACAAGCTGATTGCGCTCATCAATTAATTTGCGTACTTTGGCGATTACCTGCTCCAACTCCCCCACCGTGAAAGGTTTGATCAGATATTCCCGTGCCCCTGCCGCCATCGCCTCATATAGGGTATGGCTATCCTGCTCGGTGGAAATGACCGCGCAAATCAGGTCGGGATGACGCGTCAACATCCGTTTGATGGCCTCGATGCCGTTTAGCCCTGGCATGTTGATGTCCACCAGCGCGATGTCCGGCTCGTGCAGTTCGGCGAGTTCGACCGCTTGAAACCCGTTTTCGGCAATGGCAACCACTTCCAACTGTTCGTCCAACGATAGCATAATCCGCAATGTCCGCCGCGTTTCTGCCGCGTCATCTGCAATTAATATCCGCAAAGTATCTGAAAGGGCCGCCTGGGGGGATTGTGCGCTCATATGGACATCCTGGGGAAAAGATATGGGAATTATACATGAATGTGCGCCGAAATCCTTCACCTTCCATCTCCCCCCGTTTGTGGTATATTCCGCCGAAAATCAACCCGGGCGCCTCCAACGCCCCCTCCCTTCAACACAATGTCCAAACCACAAGTCTCCTTCCTCCCTTTTCACGCCCTCGCCCAGTTCATGCGCGATGACTTTCGCCAAACCGTCATCCGCCGCACGATGAACGCCTACGCCGATCTCCCCGAAAATCTACGCGCCAACATCGACAAACAAACCAAAAAATCCGTCACCATCCCCGGCTTTCGCAACAGTGTTAAAGCTCCCGTAGGTCTCAAAATTCGCCTGATGAACGACGCCTTTGAAAAGCGCGCGGACCTCGTTGGTGCCCTGCTCGCGGGCTGGGCGGAAACCCACGCCGAACTCCGCCAGCAAGTTTACGATCTGCTCACCGAACGGGGCTGGGAAGTCCTCCCCATCGAAGCCGACCGCACCAAACTCCCTGGTTTCCTCACCGTGTGGCCTGCCAACGAAGATTTCGAAGTCCTCAACGCCGCCTACAAAGCCAAACACCCCGATTCCGAAGCCACCGAAGACGACGTAAGCCTCATGGCCGCCTGGATCAGCACCCGCCTGCCCTTTGAAGTGGAAGGCAAGGAAGAGGAAGAAGGCGAAGACGAAACAGAATGACCACCCTCACCGGGCGCGAACGCGCCACCTACGTCCAAAAAATGTTCACCCGCATCGCCGGGCGGTACGATGTAATGAACCGCCTGATGACGTTTGGGCAAGATTTAAGCTGGCGACGTGAGGTGATCCGCCGCGCGGCAATTACCCCCGGCAGTCGCGTCCTCGACCTCGGGACCGGCACGGGGGACCTCGCCCTGGAAATCCGCGCCCACCAACCCGAATCCTGGCCCGTCGCCGGAGATTTCACCGTCGAGATGATGCGCGTCGGCCAAAAACGCCCCAACGGCAACACCCTCGACTGGTGCGCCACCGACGCCCTCAACCTGCCCTACGCGGATGAAACCTTCGACGCGGTCGTATCCGGGTTCCTCATGCGAAACGTCAGCGACCTGCCTCGCGCCCTGTCCGAACAACGGCGCATTCTCAAACCCGGTGGACGCATCGTCATCCTCGACACCACCCGCCCCCCGGAAAATCTCCTTGCCCCGTTCATCCGTATTCACCTTAATTACGTCATCCCCACCCTCGGCAAACTCATCACTGGCGAGGCCGAAGCGTACACCTACCTGCCCGATTCGACGAAAGGATTCCTCCGCGCCGAAGCCCTCGCCGTCCGTATGGGGGAAGCAAACTTTGGCGAGGTCGGGTTCAAACGCGTCATGTTTGGGACGATAGCCATTCATTGGGGAAAAAAGTAAGGAACGGTGGGGCACAAGTGATTGCCAAAGAATTACGTGGTTGGGAAACCGTGTCGCGGGAGACCATACTCCATCACAACAAATTCCTGACTGTCGAAAATCACGTTGTCCGCCTGCCCGATGGGAAAATGATCCCCGATTGGGGGTGGGTGATCATCCCCGACGCGGCGATTGTGTTGGCGGTGAACGAAGCCGGGCAATTTCTCTGTTTTCGGCAGACGAAATACGCGGTGCAGGGCACCACGTTGGCCCCCGTCGGTGGGATGATCGAGCCGGGCGAACCGCCATTGGACGCGGCGAAGCGCGAACTTTTGGAAGAGATGGGCTACGAGGCGTCCGAGTGGGTCAGTTTGGGCGGGCACATTTTAGACCCCAACCGGGGTTTTGCCACTATGCACTTATTTTTAGCCCTCAACGCCAAACAAGTTGCCCACCCCAACAATGATGATTTGGAAGACCAGGAATTGCTGTTTCTTAGCCGGGATGAACTTGAAAAGGCCCTTTTTGCCGGGGAGTTTAAAGTGGTGGCCTGGTCGGCGGTGGTGTCGCTGGCGTTAAATTATCTTAACTACTCCCAAAGAGTAGAAGGTTCCTAAAAAAAAGGATGAAAGGGGGGGCTGGCCAGCCCCCCTTTCATCCTTTTTTTCGAGTTCAACCCCTTAAGCGTAAGTATAAAATGGCCGAACACTCCGAAAAAGCCGCTCATTTAGGTGTCCCCTCGCTTGTCTGGCGGGCGGGGCAAAAACGTCGTTTGCAGATGATTCTCGACGCGGCGGGGGCACGCGTGCGGGGGACGGTGTTCGACAATGGGTGCGGGGTCGGGCAGTATGTCGCGCACCTGACGCCGTTGGGGGGAACGGTGATCGGGCTGGAGTACGATTTCGAGCAGGTGCGGGAGGCGAAAGTGCGTGGGGACAAACTCTTTCAGGGCGCGGGGGAACATTTGCCCTTGCCCGACCATTCTTGCGATTTGATCTTAAGCCACGAAGTGATCGAGCACGTGCAAGATGACCGGGACGCGATCCGGGAGATGGTTCGCACGCTCAAACCCGGTGGGCGGCTCGTGCTGTTTTGCCCCAACCGGGGCTATCCGGTGGAGACGCATGGCATTTACTGGCGGGGGAAGTATTATTTTGGCAACAAACCCTTCGTGAACTGGCTCCCGATGCCCCTCCGTAACCGGCTCGCCCCGCACGTGCGGGTGTACACCGCGCGGAGTCTGGCAAAATTATTTGAGGGGCTACCTGTCCGGTTTGTCACGCGCACGATCATTTTTGGCGCGTACGATAATCTCATCGCCCGGTTCGGCCCGTTGGCCCGCGTGTTGCGGTGGACACTGCAAATGATGGAAAAAACCCCGCTGAAGATTTTTGGCTTGTCACATTTTTGGGTCGTAGAAAAAAATCCCTAACGAATCGCATTTGCGAAACTCTTTTTTAACGCAAAGCCGCCAAGAAACAAAGGCGCAAAGGAATAAAAAAACTTTGCGGCTCTGTACCTTTGCATCTTTGCGTTAAAAATAGTGTGGCTAGGAATCCTGTAATTTCGCTGTTACCACTATCCGCTTATCGTCAATGCGGTAGGGATAGCAGGAAATCAGGGTTGTGGTGGCGTCGCTGGTGGGGGCCATAACTTCGATCTGGGTGGGTTCGACGACTTTCCAGCCGGTGATCACGTAGGTGTACGAGCGCTGGTTGGAATAGACGATGACCAAATCCCCCGGTTTGAGTTGATCCAGATACCGGAAAATCTCCCCAAAAATATCGTTGTGGGCGGAAAGCACCATGTTCCCGCGCTGGCCGGGGTTGGCGGAGCCGATGTTTTGCCCCACCCCTTTCTTTAACTGATCCCAGCCGTCCCCCTGCACGATGGGCGCGTCCACGCCGATGGAGGGAATCTGAATCCGCACGGCTTGCTCCGGCGCGGGGGTGGGGATTGGAATGCTGGCGAGGGATTGATAGAGCGGGCGCAAATGTTCGGGGATTTCGGCCTCGTTCGGTTGCGCGCCTCCGATGGCGTCGGGCGGGGTATGCCCGGACGGGAGCACGGCGGCAATCACAAGGGGGGTAGAGGTGAGGGTCGGTTGAACCAACGCGGCGGCGACTTCGCTGTTCAGTTCCCGTAATAGCCCCATTCCATTGAACAGGACAAAAATCAAGATGCCGACCGCGGCCAATTCGACAAACAATAACATCCCATCTGCGATCCGCCGCGAGACGGATGGCCCCACCCGCACGGGCTCGGCTTCTTCGATCAGGGGGGTGGTGCGAAGGCTTTCTAGCCCGCTTTCCAACCCCGTGGCATCGCCGTCTGCAATAAGCGTCACCACGCGCCCAGTCTGGCGGAAGCGGGTGAGGCGTTCCTGGCGGGTGGCGCGGCTTTTTTCGATCAGCAGGCGGCGCAGTTCGTGCACGGAAAGGTCTTCGGGACGGCGGTTGCGGCGGGAGGGCATGGGGTGATTATACCGTTGGATTGTATATTGCGGATTCTGTTGCACAAAAATACGGGATAGGCTGTATGGAATACGCAAAAATAAACGGGGTCTTTCCATGCGGGGAACAGCAATGCTCATTTTGCACGAACGGTGTTCCTTAAGGGACCTCTTTTGGGGTTAGCGAGGTTGTTCGAAGGAAGGTTGTTCGTTGGCTCATGTCCATATCGAGAATTGCTGTCCGGGGAGGGCTTTTCGGAACATCACCTCCCCGATACGTTATAATCAAGACTCAGGTAGCTACTCACCATGAGTAGGAAGTTCCGAAAAAAGGGTGGGCGGGGGATATATATCCCCCGCCCACCCTTTTTTCGGGAAAAATTCTTTCTAAGCCTGAGCAATTACCAAAGGAAAATGAAATGGCGTATCGTCTGGAAGCACACGAAAATGTATCGACGGGAACGCGACGGGTTCTGCTCGAACGCGTCCATGAAGCGCAGGACGATCTCACCAATCCCAAAAAAGATCGCAATAAAGGCGTACACGACGCGCGGAAAAACTTTAAACGTTTGCGCGCGGCCCTTCGCCTCATTCGGGGGGAGATCGGGGAAGAGGCCTACCAACGCGAAAATGCCCAGTTCCGTGATGCCGCCCGGCTCATTGCCTCCGCGCGGGATAGTTGGGTGATGGTCGAATCGCTCGATAAACTGGTGGCTGAATATCAAGAATATCTAGCCCCCAACGCGTTCGCGGGGGTGCGCGTGACGCTGGTCCGCCAATACGAAACCGTCAAAGAACAAGCCTTAGAAAGCGAAGACACCATTCCGGGAGTCATTGAAATCCTGCAAACCACCTGCGCCCGAATTGAACACTTGCCCATCCAGCATGAAAATTTCTCCGTGTTTCGCCAGGGGTTGCAAAAAATTTACGAACAAGGCCAAAAGGCAATGCACCTGGCCTACACCCATCCCAGCCCGGAAATGTTCCACGAATGGCGCAAGCGCGTGAAATATCTCTGGTATCAAATCGAAATCCTCGCCTTGCTGTGGCCGAACGTTCTCGCCAACCTGGCCGAAGAACTCCACACCCTGTCCGAATATTTGGGCGACGATCATGATCTGGCCGTTTTACGCCGCACGGTCCTGGACGATCCCGATGGCTTTGCCGACGAAAAAGAACTCCTGCTCTTTGTCACCCTGATCGACCAAAAACGCTTACGCTTGCAGGCCGCCGCCCAACCCCTGGGCGAGCGCCTCTATTTTGACCCGCCCAAAGTTTTCGCCGAGCGGGTTCACCAATACTGGCGCGCGTGGCGGGCCGAAGACGAGACGCGGCAGGAAAAACTCATGCGGAAGATTCAAAAAGTTAGCCCCCCCTCCCTGCATTCGGTGGAAGGGGTCATGACCACGCGCGAAATGGCCTCCCGCCTGGAGCTTTCCATCCCCAAAGTTCGCGCACTGATCCACACGAAAAAACTCCCCGCGGAAAAAGTTGGGGCGATCTGGGTCATTAAAGTGGGCGAACCCGCGCAGGAGACCGCCCCAACCTCCGATACTGGGGAAGAAAAATTATTAAGTGTCCGCGAAACAGCAGAATATCTCAACATCCCCCTGGACAAAGTCCGCAAACGAATTTATGCCGGGGAACTTCCCGCCACCAAAGTCGGGCGCAACTGGGTGCTTAAAGAAAGCGAAATTCAAGGTATCTCAATTTCGTAGTGCCGACTTCAGTCGTTCCTCTTTTCGGCTCTTTCTCCGTCGGGGGCGCACATCACATAAAAAATGGCGGACTGGTCACAATATACTGCTCGAACTTCCCAAACGGCGCATCGCTCATAAAAAACGCAAAGAACCCATCCGGGATTTTGAACCCACACGCCAACAAATAATCCACCGCGTGACGATTATGCAACGGAACTTCCACTCCAACCCTCTCAAGCCCTGTCTGGCTAGCCTGGTTTTCCATGTGGGATAAAACAGCGGGATAATCCCCCGGATCAAGCAACGCGAACGGGCCATTATTCCGCCCCGTATACCCGTACCCCACAGGGCGCCCCTCCCGCACATACAACCACCCCTGCCGGTCGCCCAACAACCAGCGATGGTCTGCCGCACGCCGGAACCCCAAAATTTGCGCGTCAATCTTATTAAGCTCTTCAAACAGGTCGGGCGTGGCGGTCATAGGCTGAAACACCAAATCCGTCACCACTGTCACGGGGTCTGGCGCTTTATCAAAATACATGAGCGGGAAACGGGGATACACGCCGGACTTCAGATACCGGGCCTGGGCACGCAAATCGGTCGTGGCAATGATCACGCGGTGTTTAAAATCCCCCTGCGGAAACGCCCGCTCAAACAACTGCCGCCCCACCCCCCCGGATTGCGCCCCCGGCCTGACAAAAAACTCGGTCAATTCCAACACCCCATCGTGCAGGGTCGAACGCGCAAAGCCGATCACTTCCCCGGCTTGTTCGGCCACCCAAAACTGATACGCAGTACGCGTCAAATGCTCCAACAAAGAGCGGCGGCGTTGCCACATTTTTTCCAGTTCTGCGGGGTCGGCCAGGCTGGTGGGGTCAGTGATCCCCAGGCGAGGAAGGAGATCGGCTATGGCCTCCTCTAAAACGAGGAACGTGCCATAAGAATCCTCGAGGGTTCCGGGGCGAAAGTGAATCGGGGCGGTCATTTGGCCCTCCCCAACATCTCCAGCAACACATCCGGCCTGTCTGTCATGATCCCATCCACCCCCATCTCGATCAACATCTCCATTTCAGCCGGATCATTGATCGTCCACGCGTGGATTTGTAACCCGCGCCGGTGCGTGTTGGCGACAAAGCCGGGCGTGATGACGGTAATCCCCGAACTTTTGATGGGCACTTGCATCGCAAAATACGGCGGCGTGACCGGGTTACTCAGAAAAGCAAAACTCAGGTACACAAATTGTTTGACTTCATTCGTACTCGCGGCGGTTGCCACTTCCGGGCAGGCGGCGCGGAACTCGGACATCGCCACATCGCTGAACGAGGGCACGATCACCTTCGTTTCCATGCCGTATGTTCGAATCAGATCGCACAACGGCTGGGCCATCGAGGGCGCTTCCTGTTTGATCTCCACGATCATGGCGTAATCCGGGAAGGTTTGGAAGACTTCTTCTAACGTAGGCATCACGATCCCCTGCCCGCGATAGGGGTACGTGGCCCCGTCATCCTGCGTCCAATCGTACGCGGCGTCGAGGCCCTGGACTTCTGCCAGGGTCATGTCGCTGATCGTGCCGGTCCCGTCGGTCGTGTCGTCTACGGTGATATCGTGGTTGAGGACTATGTGCCCGTCCCCCGTCATGTTGACGTTCATTTCCAGCACATCCACCCCCAGCGCGGCCGCGTTTTCAAGAAACAACATCGTATCCCCCGGCCAGGGGCTGGTTCCCCCGGTGTCCGCGTGGGCGATCACAAGGGGATAGCGAGCGAACTGGTCAAACCAAACGTGCGCGGGGGCAGGTTGGGAGAGGAAACGGGACGCCCCGATGAGAACGACAATCATGACAAAGATAAAAAGGAGAGGACGGAGTATTTTTTTCATTACGGCACCCACAACAACTCCATCTTCGGGGTCAACAACCGCTCCAACAAGGCAAACGCGCTCGTGTCGGGGGGATTGGCGATGCCGCCCAAAGCGGACAGAAGCCCCCCGCTCGTCGCATACCGGATCACGCGCGGCGTCCCGGAGATCAGACCGAGGGTGGCCGCTTTGTTGATCGCATCTTGCTCATAGCCTAGTGCATCGATCAACCCCAGTTCCAACGCTTTTCGCCCGGTGTACACCCGTCCATCCGCCAGGGCGCGGACTTCTTCCTCGCTCAGGCCGCGGCCCTCCGCCACGATCTGGACAAAACTCGCGTAGGTTTCGTCAATCAACGCCTGCCAGTAGGCCAGTTCTTCGGGGGTCATTTCCCGGTACAGACTCCCAAAATCCTTCGCTTCCCCAGAGATGACCACGTTCATTTCCACGCCGACTTTTTCAAGCAGTTCTTCCGCATTGGGGAAGGTGCTGATCACGCCAATCGAACCGGTCAGGGAGTTCGGATTGGCGAGAATGTAATCCCCGGCCATGCTGATGTAGTATCCGCCGGAGGCCGCCGTCTCCCCAAATAACACGACGATGGGTTTTTGTACGTTTTTGAGTTCGTTGTAGATGATGTCGGAGGCCACCACGGACCCGCCGGGACTGTTTACCACGAGCAGGATCGCTTCCACGTCCGGGTCTTGCACCGTCCAGTTGATCACATCAACCACGTCATCGGACGCGGCAATGGCGGTATCGCTAAAGGTGGGGGCGCGCCCGCTCACAATGGGGCCGCTGACTTCGATGATGGCGACGGCTGGCCCGGTCAAAGGGCCGGAGACGTGGATGGGCACCGCGGGGACGCTGGCACTCGCCTGTCCCCCACCCGCCGCGCTTAGCCCGATGATAAACAGGAAGAAAAAGCCCAAACAGGCCAGAGTGGGCAGAGAAAAGCCCATGAAAACCCCGATCAACGCCCATATCGCCGACCGGTTGCGAGGGGATTGGGCAGGTGGGGTAGGGGTAGGGTTTGGATCAGTCATAAATTTCTCCAGAGAGGGTGTTGGTTTGTTGGATCGCTGAATCTTTGAATCGCTGAATCGAATTCTACCATGCGGGGTATAATCTTTTTTCGTATTACATATTGCGTAGGTTTATTCGTACATCAATGTGCAATACGAAACACGAACGATTTTTTGGGGAAACCCAAAAATTGGCTCTACCGTTTTTGGTGTGAAGTGGTCGAAATTTTGAAGGTGGTGGGGGATGGCCATCCCCCACCACCTTCAAAATTTCGGTTTCTTTCACAGTATT
>JABWBV010000109.1 GCA_013359445.1 Anaerolineales bacterium
GACAAAGCGTATTGGAGGTGCTGCAAATGGCTTTGCAAGGCTCGCCTTTTGTGCCTCCTATCCTTCAGGCTCGGCCAACACCAGCCTGAGCAGTTACGAAAACTGTATAAAAACTATCGAGCGCGTCAGGGCGAATGGCTTTCTGGGGTTGATCTCCTCAAACGACTCGGAAAGCTCAAAGATGATCTGGAACCTAAATTTAAAAGTACCTCTCATATTGCGGCTTTGCCTTACCTGGTTAAAGTACACCCCGACCACAAAGAGGGCGAAGATTATCCAATTCTCAATGAAATTCGCACAGTGTTTGAGAAAGCCACCTGGAAGATCGGAGAAGAGGAGGATGGGGCATTATTATACGAAGGTCGAATTACTGAATGGGTATCCGGAGAAGAGGCTCAAAAGGAGTTACGAAAAGCCCTCAATTCCATTCTGGATAACTATGAGAAAAAATTGCGTCCAAGTCCCTATTATGCGCTTTTGTTAGCCGATGGGGATAATATGGGAAAAACCATAGATGCTCAAAAGAAACCGGACGAACACCAACGCCTTTCGCGTAAACTCAGCCAATTTGCGATTGCAGTGCCCGAGGTGGTAAGAAAATATCAGGGTGTCTGTGTTTATGCAGGTGGTGACGATATTCTTGCTTACCTGCCTTTGCACACTGTTCTTGAATGTGGGGCAGAACTTGAAACGAAATTCAAATCGCAAATGGAAGTATTCACAACCATTGATCATCTCTCGCCAACCCTTTCGGCAGGGATCGTGATTGCTCATCATCTTACTCCCTTATCAGATGTATTGGAAATGGCACGCCAAGCAGAAAAGGAAGCTAAGAGCTTTGAAGGAAAGAACGCACTGGCAATTACGTTGAGTAAGCGAGGTGGAGTAGCGCGCACAATTACGGATAAATGGGATGCTTTATATCAACGAGTAACTCGATTATCGACCTTGTCTCGACAGGGTGCAATCAGTGCCGGTACTGCTTACGAATTGCAGGAACTTGAGCGTTTCTTCTCACGTACTACGATTCCCATACAAGGGAAAATAGACGAGGCGATTCGGATTATTAAACGCAAACGGGAATCAGGTGGGGAGAAAAAAATCAATGACAAAATCCAACAAGACTTTGAAAAATGGCTAACAAATGGGATTTCTCCCGGTAGATTGGCCTATGAAATGATCATTGCCCAGACATTTGGCAGTGCAGCAGACATGGCGAGTATTCCTCTTCCAATTGACCAGGAGGCTTCTCAATGACCCTTTGGCTACTCTCTCCCCGTGATCCACTCATTTTCCGTGATGGAAAACCATTTACAGCAGCACCGGGAAGTCGAGCGAAAACACTCGCCTTCCCATATCCATCCACACTTGTAGGAGCCGTGCGAACCCAGGCTGGAACCGATGCCGTTACTGGACACTTTGATAAAAATCGTGTTCAAGAAGTGTTACAGATCGGGATGCGCGGCCCCTTACTTGTAGGGCTATCTGAACAGGGTCAAATAGCTGACTGGTTTTTCCCGGCCCCAGCAGATGCCTTGTTATTCAAAGCGAGTGATAAATGCCAGGCGATGCGTTACCCCTTGGCTCCAATACAAATGCCTGCGGCGGCACAAACTGATTTGAAAGATTGGAATTTGGTCGGGCTTTCAAAGATCGTCAAAGAAAAGCCCTATAATAAACCACCCCGATTTTGGTACCAGGAACAATTTGAGGATTGGCTGGTTGCGCCAAAGGAAGATGTAATCGAGTTGGATAAATTGGGCATTCACGGCCCTTCCCAAGAAAGCAGAACTCATGTCAGCATCGCGGCAAATACCCAAACGGCTTTATCTGGCGCACTGTTTCAAACTTCCGGCCTGGAATTTATGCACATGAAACATAAAGAGGGTGAACCTTTTTCATTGGGAAAAATAAGTAAATTAGGCATTGTCTTCGAAACAGAGGCTGGTTTGAAAAGTGGTCTTAGCTTTTTAGGGGGTGAACGCCGAGTAGCCCATTGGGAAAAAATAAATTCGTCTATGCCCGCATGTCCATCTCAAGTGAAACAAAAAATTCTTACGCAAGGCTATTGCCGCTTGTTCCTTCTGACCCCGGCCTTTTTTGCGACAGGTTTTGAACCTGAATGGATAAAAGCCCATTATGACGTAAAGATAAAGGCCGCAATTGTTAATCGTTATCAAACTATTTCAGGATGGGATTATGCCTATCAGAATGGTTCACAGCACGGCCGTCCCAAACCCACCAGACGGCTGGTTCCTGCTGGCAGTGTGTATTTCCTAAAATTGGCTGACGATGTGGAAAAACGCAAATCCTTTCTGAACGATATCTGGATGAACAATATTAGCGACGATGAGCAGTCCCGCCGTGACGGACTTGGGCTGGCCGCCTTGGGAACCTGGGACGACCAATTACACGATATGGAGATGCAATCATGAGTAGAAAAGACCCAACGATGCCTCCCCCCGAGGTAAAACAAAGGGAAGACCCAAATACGATTACCCAAATCCGGCAGTACAAAGTCATTACGCCCTTGTTTGGTGGCGGGGTGACACCTGCCGAAGCCGACCCTGTGACTATTGTACGTGGAACCGAGGTGCGTGGGCATTTGCGGTTTTGGTGGAGGGCAACACGAGGTGGGGCTTTCAGTGGGGACTTGCAAAAGATGAAGGAAGCTGAGGACAAACTTTGGGGAAGTACAACTTCACCATCACAAATCTCAATTTTGATTGAAACGAAAAGCGATTACCAGGAAGAGACTGTATTCAACATCGTTTCGGTGATGAAGAAGGACAAAAATGGAAATTTAAAGCCTAAGCTGGAAACCCAAACATCTTCTCAAGTAGCTGCATATGCAGCCTTTCCGTTGTTACCTGATAAAGACGAGCAAAAGAAGGTTGGGTGGCAATCCGAGGTAGTACTGCTCAATGTTGAATTTCAGGTAACCCTTGTTTTTCCAAAAGTTTGCAAAAATGATGTAGAGGCTGCATTATGGGCGTGGGAAATCTTTGGTGGAATAGGAGCCCGGACCAGACGTGGTTTTGGATCATTAGAACGTATTGATAAAAACGCATCACCAGCACCAACTCCAATTGCAGTAAAAAAATGGCTTGAGGATGGATTGGCAAAACACATCGTTAAAAACGGACAGTGGCCTTTGGGAGTGCCCCATTTGAGTCTACGATCATCATTGTATAAAATTACTGCTCGTAAAAACGATGGGATTGGAGCATGGAAACAAATCATCAGTGCACTATATTTGTTCCGCCAAGCTGATGCCAGATACAACAAGGAAACCGGGAAGAAAGATAAATATGGTATGAGTAGATGGCCTGAAGCAAATGAAATCAGACGTTTTTTTGGTAGAAATCCTGCTTTACCTGAAGGTATTTCGCCGGACGATCTAGTAGAAAAATTCCCACGAGCGCAATTTGGCTTGCCAATTATTTTTCATATGGCACATGACGATGGACTAAAGGATAAAACGATCACACTTCAGGGTACAGAAAACTATGATCGCCTTGCCAGCCCTCTTATCCTTCGCCCAATTGCGTGTTCGGATGGTGCCGTTGGATTGGCTGCAATCTTAGAGTGGGCGCCATTACGCCAGGAAGATGAACCATACACCCCGCCAGGTGGCCTGACTCTGAATGGTGTGTCCGATGATCCCAAAGTCTATGGCGAGCTAGACAAAACCGAAGCAAAAAACATTCCTCCACTCAAGGGGGAGCCTGACGTATTACAAGCTTTTTTGAATTTTCTTGATTCCTGATAAGGAGAAAACCAATGGATGCCAAATTACTTTTTGTACAAGCGCTCTCTCCGCTACACGCTGGAACTGGACGCGGGGTAGGGGTGATTGACCTACCCATTGCCCGTGAGAAAGCTACGAATATTCCCTTTCTACCTGGCTCTTCGCTGAAAGGTGTCTTTCGGGAAACTTGCGACCCAAAAATAAAAGAAAAGATATTCGGGCCAGAAACAGACAATGCAGATGCATTTGCAGGGTCGGTAAACTTTACAGATGCTCGTCTTGTTCTCTTGCCTGTTCGGAGTTTACGTGGGGTATTTGCCTGGGTTACATCTCCTATGCTGTTGCGCCGTTTTGTGCGGGACGCCGCAGATGTGAAAATTACATCCCTGCCTCAAATCCCCAGTGTAGAAAACGATAATCAATGTCTGATCGCTAACCAAAGTGTTGCTATTCATTTTGTAGAAAAAGATGTTTCTCAGGTGGTTCTCGAAGATTTACCAATTCTTGTGAGCGTTTCTACAGATGCAACTGGTTGGGCCGAATGGCTGGGAAACACGCTCTTTGGAAAAGACACATCCTGGTCAAAAGAGCTTCAATCACGTTTTTGTGTTGTATCGGATGATGTGCTGGGTTTTTTGCTAGAGACGGCCACCGAAATCACAGCTCGTATTCGATTAGACAGTGAAAAGAAAACGGTAGAACGAGGAGCGCTCTGGTATGAAGAATCGCTTCCCTCTGAGACCATACTTGTCAGCCTAGTGATCGCCGCACCGGTCAATGGCACGACAAAAGCAGAAGTATTTACAACTGTGCAATCGTTAACGAAGAATACTTTGCAGTTCGGGGGGAATGCAACGGTAGGGCGTGGGTTATGTAAAACTACTTTATTCTCGGAGGCTGCATCATGAGAACTCTGGAGCAAAAGTATGCCGCAATAATTTATACCCAGGTTGATCAGTATAGAACTGATCATCCCGATGAAGCTGACAAGGATCGCAAAAGGTATGGTTCGATGGCACATAAGCTGCCGATTTTAGTCCGTATAGCTGGTCTGGCCCAAGCCCTGGCATTTGTCGAAAGCCGGGGAAAAGAGCCATACCAGAAACTCCTTAGCCATTTAGCCAGTGTTGTTATTGATGGAAATAAGGATGATTTGCTAAAACAAAGCAGAGAAGCCGATTTGCAACAGTACACCTACCTGACTCGCAAAACCATGTTAGCCCTCACCTGGTATAAACGTTTTGCCCAATCTGTTTTAAAGATTGAAGCAACGGATGATGACGAGGAGGATGAAGATGATCATTCTTCAAAGCCGTCGTGATGCTACCCAAAAGCTGAAAGTTAACACGGACACTCATGCGGGTCTTTGGCTGGATAAGTATCTAAAATTAGATGATCCTGATCCAGAACTAAAGCCCCAAGCCAAACTTGTAAAAGGAATTGCCAAGGATATTCGCACCCCTGATATTTACAAGGATTACTTTGATCGGTGGAAACAAGGGCTGAAGCAAACTGGGGCAATATGTCGAGAAGCACGCGTGTTAGGGCGTCTAGCGATCAATTTGGGAGCAGAAGCAGTGTTAGAAACTTCCATAGCCTTACATCGCACCTATGGTGTCCCTTACATTCCCGGCAGTGCGTTAAAAGGTCTCGCCGCTCACTATGCTCGTAACCATTTAGAAAATGAAGCGTGGCAGAAGAAAGGAGAGGCTTATCAAATCATGTTTGGCACAACGAAAACCGGTGGATATGTCACTTTCTTTGATGCACTTTACGTTCCAGAAACTGGGCACAAGGGAAAGGCTCTTTGGCCTGACATTATTACGGTTCACCATCCAGATTACTATCAAGGGAAGAAAGATGCTCCACCTGCCGATTGGGATAGTCCAACGCCAATTCCTTTCTTGAGTGCGACAGGAAATTTCTTGATTGCTCTTGCCGGCCCAGATAAATGGGTAGAAAAGGCTTTCGAAATTCTTGATCTTGGATTGAAAGAAGAGGGGATCGGAGCCAAAACGTCAAGTGGATATGGTCGTATGTCTTTTGGGAACTTTATTAAAAATATGAGTTCTCCTTCGCAAATGCCCAAATTGACTAACGAAACTGAGGTGGTTGAAAAACCTCTGGTCTGGCGAAAAGGAACTGTTCGCGAGTTCAAACCTCAACCCGGCTTCGGAAGGCTTACCGATGATGAAACTGGTCAAGAATACAGATTTGATCGTAAAGCTTTGCCGCCAGGATACGATCCTGGCAAAAAGCACAAAATCGAATATGCACTGCGTGAAGGAGATGATCGGGTAGTACAGATCAAGAAGAGCTTCTAGCTTGTTCTGCTACTCTACGGAGACATACACATGAAAATGATTGCCCTTGTCAGTGATCAGCGGATGCAAAATGTGTTTCCCCTTTTTCAAAAAGATGCAGCTTTCAACGAACTAACCCTTGTCCTGTCAAAGGATCGTAAGACAGAAAAACCCTTGAAAAGATATGTGGATTCAGCGAATGATCTGAAAGCCGTTTTATCTCCTCGTTTGCCAGTCTATTTGAATGAGGATTATATTGATCCGTTCGAAATAGCGAATGCTAAACAAGCTATTCATAGTCTTATTTGCGTCTCGGGAGATCCACAAAATGTAGTGGTCAATATTTCTGGTGGAACCAAGCCAATGGCAATTGGCGCGTTACAGGCTGCCCAAGCCGCGAAAGTAAAAAGTCTGTACACAGATACAGAAAATGGTGACCTCATCTGGCTTATGCCAGATGGAACTGTCAATACACAACCAATTCAGATGGATGGCTTGAATATTGCCATATATATACGTGCTTATGGAGAAGAGATTGTGTCATTCAGTCGGGTGAGTGATTTGGATACCAAACGGAAGCAGTGGGCTAGGATCATTGCTGAAAATCACAAAGTATTTTATGAAAGAGTTATCAATCCAATTAATAGGATGCTCAACGAGGCGTATAAAAACCAACAGACTTATCCAATAAGTTGTATGCTTTCTCCAACTCGTCGTCAGCTTGACATTATGCAACAATTATCAGTCTTAGGTCTTTGGCAGTGGGATGAAAGTAATAGCAGTGTGACAATTTTCAACAGACAGAACGCACATTTCATAAATGGAGGTTGGATAGAGGTATACACAGGTCTTCAAATAGAAGAAAGTGGCTTTTTTGATGAAACGCTCCTTAATGTTAAATTGAAAGGAATAGAGGGGGAACTAGATTTGGTCGCGATCAAAAACGGTAAGTTAGTGCTTGTAGAATGCAAATCGAACGTTCAACGTTCTGAGCAACTCAACAAGCTAGATGCTTTTCGGCGCAGACTTGGTGGCCCGTTTGCAAAAGCATATTATGTGCGCGCAAGTGATGCGAATGCCAATCAAATAAGAAAACAATGCGAGAAACTTAAGCTCAATGGCGTATTTTTTGGCGCAGAATTGCGAGAAATGGGCGAGCAGATTGGAGAAAATATGGGGGTTGTTACTTGATTTGAGTTAAGAAGTGCATTTCATTTGTATTTCATCACTCCGTAGCCCGAAATCGACGGTCTAAAATTTTAGATATACATCACACAAACAGTAGCTTATGCTAGTCTTAAATTTTTCACACCCCCTCACCCCTTCTCAACGCACCCAACTTGAAGAAATTACGGGGGACAAAATCACCGAAATCTGCGACATCCCCGCCCACTTCGACCATGCCCAACCATTTGCCGAACAAATCCGCGCTCTTATAGATTCCATCGCCCTCACCCCCAAACAATGGCAAACCACCCCTCTTCTCCTCGTTCCTCCTGCCTACAACTTCGCCGCCATGACTTTACTGGCAGAACTGCACGGACGGATGGGGTATTTTCCGGCGATTGTGCGAATACGCCCTATCGAGGGCCGTTTGCCGCCGCAATACGAAATCGCTGAAATTATCAATTTACAAGAAATTCGGGCGGATGCGCGCACGAAACGGTAATTACAAATAAATCTTCCTATAAGGATTAATCCCCATGCCCCAAACCCTCAGCCTCATCGCCGATATCATCGGCATCACCGGCGCGATATTCGCCCTCTTTGCTTGGCTACAAGCCCGGCAATTGAAGAAGATTCAAGAAATTGAACAAATCCGGCAAAACAAAAAGATCAAGGTTGTCCTCAATTATGGGCTGGAGAAGATTGAATTGCCCATCGAATTACGGCGGGCGGAATTCAATCGTGCAGAAATCTTGGGCAGGATTGGCATGATCCCCATGAAGGATAAAGAACAAAAGCGGTTTAAACTGGAATACCTTCATTCAGTTCAGTTTTATCAACAAGTCACGCAACTCATGGATGGAGTGAATGAAGGTTTATTGACCATCCCGTGTTCGAAAGAAGAGTTTTACCAATTTGACCTCTCAAAAGCAAATCAACCATGACCCTCCTCGACCTCGCCCAAAACGTCACCACCTTTTTTGAACAGATTGAACCCGGTGTTACCGCCGCCGTCAAAGTGGGGACGGCATTGGGGCCAGTCGGTTCTGCCGGGATCAAAGTCATCCAAAAAGGGAAACAATTTATTACTTATTGGATCGAACGCCAAAAACCCAAACCAGAACCGACACCAAAACGGTCTGGATCTAGCGGGCTGGAAACGGTCAAGGATACGACGAAAATCGTGACCAAACAGGATGTTGCTATTCTGATTGACATCAACCGGCGGATGTTGGTAGATGTCGCGCAATATCTGGATGAAAAACAGATTGACGCAGACTTACTGATTGTGACGAACGACCCGGCTTATAGTGGTCAGATAAAATTTCTACCCGTAAACCAGCCGGAAGAATGGGTAGAGATGGTTCGAGAATTCAACGGGGCGATGAACGCCATCAAACGCGAGGTTGGCAAAGCTAATCTCCACCTATTCCTTTCTACGCCACTTCCCCTCGCATTTGGGATCGGGAGCGTTTGGGGGACCGTTGATGAAGCCACCGTTTACCATTGGGAAGCTGGCACCTATCATCCTGTTATGCCCATCACCCGTGCCCTTCGACAATAACCCTCATTAAACATTATGAATTGACTATTCATCATTGATCAGCCTCATGCTCCTCTCCCTCCTCCTCACCCTCACCCCTATCAAATCTGACATATTGCGCGGCTTCTATGGGCGCGAGGCGCAGGCTTGGCTGTTAGGGCAAGTCGCCCAATATGATGCGGATTTGGCGGAGGACTTACATCGTCCCAATACTCGGCGACCTTACACCGTCTCGACTTTAATCGTCAACGATGCTGGCCGGCGCGGTCCCGATGGGGAAATTGCGATTGTACGGGGGAATGAGGTGCAACTGCGGATTACGTCGCTGGACACATCTCTTAGCGAATTGTTGTTGGCAAAAATTGTGCCCAATTTACCGCAACACTTGCGCCTGAAATGGACAGAATTTTGCGAATTGCGGTTATCAGAAGAAAACGGATGGGATGATCAAACTACTTTTGAAGAGTTGATCGAAGATGCTTCGGCGCAGAAGGGGGAAAGTGTTACCCTGGAATTTTCCAGCCCGACCGCTTTCCGCTTTGAACAGGTCGATCAAACCCTGCCCACGCCCGAACTGGTGTGGAAGAGTTTGTACCAGCGTTGGAACAGTTTTGCCCCGGAGCGTTTGCATCTTGATCCGCTATGGCCGGATTTCGCGCGGCGGTGTCTGGTCGTGAGTGATTTTAGTTTGCGTTCGATGAAAGTGGCATTTCAGAACGGACAAAAAGGGGCGGCGACGGGGGCCACTGGCCGAGCCACGTATCGTCTTTTGCCGGAAAAACACTGCGGGGAATTTGCCGCCTTCCGGCCAGGGGCGGCGAATGTACTCCGTACCCTTGCCGGGTTTGCGTTGTATGCGGGGGTGGGGCATCACACCACCATTGGGTTGGGGCAAACGCGGTGGCTCAGAAGTTCGCGCTCCTTGCAGGATTAATCCCTATCAAGCAAAAAAATAAGCCTTAAGCGGATAGCTTCTGTTTATTCGTTTTTGTAAAATCAAATGACTGTCTTCTTTATTTAAGCCATCCGAAAGGGGCTGGTTTTTTGTTTAATATAGATGGAGAAATCATAATGACCGTCCAATTAGAAATGAGCGATGGCTTGTTTTTTTCCACGAAACGCCCAGATCGCACTCGAATTACTGCCATCATCCGCCACTACCAATGGATGGTTGGCATTTTACTTACAATTACAATTTTAGCCCCAACATACCCGTTATTAATTGACACGTTTCGTGAAGTAACCTATTTGTCCCCCACCTCTTCTCTGTTTTCAAAACTGATGGCCATTAAGGCTTGGTTATTTCAAGCAGAAGGAAGGGTACTGTTATTCATTTTGTCTTATTGGTTTTATCTAGCAGGGAGAACCTATCTCCGCAAATCACACCGGGAATCCTGGGAAAGATATTTTTCATCTACACAGGTCCAATTCATTCGCGTAACCTTTGTCCTCGTTTGGATTACCTGGTTGCTCAAGATTTTATATACGGAAACGGATTATGCAACCTACACACAGGGAAATGACTATTTATGGCTGTTATATTACATGGCAGTTTTGATTGGGGCACAGCAAGGCTCCATTTTTCTTGTCCTGTACGCTTTACCCGTTGCCGCTATTTTTATTTGGATCTACTACCCTGATGTGGGATATAAATTAATCGGCATCTCGAATCTTGTTTTGCTTACAAATGTAGAAGGCGCAAAAATTGGCTGGCTAATATTTCTCTCCTTAGTGACCTACATATTCATCCGATATATGGGGGATACGAATGCCGATCTAAATTTGATTTTTAATGTCCAAAACAAGTTTGGCAAAATTGAAAAGGATTTGATTGCCAATCCGAATAATTTTGATTTGGATGCTTATTTAGGACAGGTTGTCGAAATCATCGCACAAGATTTTGCCTACGACCATGTCAACATATTTGAAAAATCTCCTGGAAGTATGATTATCATTGCGGCCGCATGTGAGGGGGGTAAAATCCTGGTGGATGAGGAGTTTGAAATCCTACAGACCGAAAAGAGTATCATCTCGTACGTCAGCCAGAGCGGAAAAACCCATGTGACAAATAACGTTGCTGGCGACCCCTATTACAAAACCCATCAAGCGTTTCCCAAAACAAAAGCGGAAATGACGGTCCCAATTTTCATCGAAAATGAATTGTATGGCGTTATAGATGTGCAGTCATGGCGAAAAGATTATTTTCTTGACCAAGATATTAAGGCGCTTGAAATCATTGCCAATCACTTGAGTTGGGTAATTCAAAGTGCCGATCAACTTGTTCGGCAAATTGAGATTGGACATATTGTCAAAAATGTGGCTCAACGCTTTTTTACCCACCAAGACTTTCACGAAACCTTACAGGAGATTGCAGATACTGCACAAAGCCACCTTAAAGCCGACGTTGTAACACTCTTTAGTTATAACCCCACCACCGAAAACCTGATCGGCCCGATCTTTTCTGGATTCCTCTCCCAAGAACAAACCCCTGAACGTATCTCTCTCAATAAAGATAACACCGTCCACCGATTTTTACGCATGGGCGAGGAGATGTACATTAATCCAAATTTGAACGAGATAGACCTGGAAAATCATCCGTTTTTCGCTCCCACTCGTTATCATCAAGAAAAAGGCATCAAAACTTTCATCGAACGAGAGGGAATTCAGGCAAACGTAGTCATCCGGTTATTGAGTGATAACCGTTGTGTTGGGGTGTTATTTCTAAATTTCCGAAAACCTCGTGTATTCACAGATGGAGAATGTAATCGGTATTTGACATTTGCACACCTGGCCGCACTTGCAATTCAAAAAATGCACAGCATTCATCATGCGGCACAAAAGGAATTAGCCAGCCTATTTGGAAACGTTCACGATGCATTAGTCGGGAAAACAGTGGCGTTGCAAGGGTATTTGGATACCTTACGTAAACCGTATGAATTGGGCGGAGATTGGCGTACGCAGGAATATATCGTGGAAAAAGCTTTAGAAACCACCCAAGAAATCCGGAATACGGTTCGGTATATCAATCGTTCATTTATGTTTATTCTGGAGGCCCCTTCTCCCAATCTGGTCGCAGAAATTGAAAAACTACGGGAAATATTTCATCGGGTAGAAATCATTACGGAGATTCAGGAAGTTCTCCCGAAGTTAGACTCAGATATTATGCGGGAATTGCGCTTGATTTTTCTTGAGGCCGTGTCCAATGCAATACAACATGGTTTGGCAAGTCAATTTATTATTCGAGCCTGGGTTCAAGAAAATCGCCTAATTCTGGCTCTCGAAGATAATGGGAAGGGGTTTGTCGTTGAGCAGGTAAAAAATACCAATGGCCTACAAAATATGCAAAATCGCGTAGCACATATTGGCGGGAAATTTTTACTTACCAGCCTTCCTGAAATAGGTACCAAAATTGAAATCACTTTAGTATTAGAAAAAATCTCCAGCCTTTGAATGCTGGAAAGGATATTCTTATGTTTATACAACCAACCATATCCCCTATTACCCTGGCAATTCTAGATAATCAGACCGAAATCCTTGATGGTCTGGTATTCCGTTTTTCTCATGACAGTGGTTTTAAGGTGTTATTTACCTCTCCCAACCCAGATGAATTTCCCCAACTTGTCGTGGCTCACCGCCCAAACGTCGTAATTGTTGACTTATGTTTCGATTGGCATAAAATGAACTTCCGTTTTGATGTAATCGAAGCAATTGCCAGAAACAGCCCGGGGACGAAAAGTATTGTCTACACAGGATATTCATCGTTAGAAAACTGTGTGCGTGCTATTCGCGCCGGGGCGATGGGTTTCGTGGCGAAAGATGCGCCTATTTCCCCTGATATGACGAACATCGTTCGAATAGTCGCAGCAGGCGGGCAATACATCGAACCAGAACTCGATAAAAGGGTGAAGGAATTGCTTAATGAACCAGAATCCGACGCCACTCCTATTTCAGGCCAACAAAGATTAAGCCGGCGCGAAGAACAAGTCCTGGAATTATGCTCACGGAGATTACAAAACAAACAGATTGCACAAGAATTAAACATCTCGCTCCATACCGTTCGAGCTACGACGAATAACATCCGTCAAAAATTAGGCGTACATTCGATGGGAGAAGCAATCCTTATTGCAAAAGCAAGAAGAGGAGATAACAATCTAAAGGAACAACATTGAGGGGAAATTATTCATGCTTTAGGATGAATCTCGAAAAAAAGGGATGAAAGAGGGGACATCTCCCCTTTCATCCCTTTTTTCGGAACTTCCTACTCTTGGTGAGTAAATACACTGAGGGGGATTAATCTGCGTCCCCAGGAGAATAAGCCTGAAGCTTAGCCAAATGAGTGACAGAGGTTTGAGAAAGGCTTAACGCACATAGATTAGGTGGATTAACTGAAGCGATTAATAGGTTGAGGGTAGCTGTTTTAGCTACCCTCTTTCGTTTAAACGCGGATTCCCCCAAAATGCTCGATTTGTTAATATGGACCTATCCACTCAACAAGGTGATACATATATGTCCAAATTTTTATCCCCTCTCTTTCTTCTTATCCACTGTTGGTTTCTGGGCGGTATTGGTCAGCCAACGGCCCAATCAAGCGTCCCGCCATCTCAGGTAGCCGTGGTCCTCTTGATTGACAACTCCGGGAGCATGGAGGTGAACGATCCTGAAGGGATGCGGTTTACGGCGGCACGTCTTTTCTCCGCACTTCTGGATGACGGCGATCAAATAGGCGTCATTACGTTTGGGACCCAGGCAAGTTCGGTTACGCCTGGATTAGTGACTGTTTGCAGTCAGATAGCCACTCAATGCCCTGCCACTGCGGTTTCCAAAGAAGATCTGTTGAAGTGGCTCGTGCCAACGCCAGAAGATGGATACACTGATGTAAAAGCGGCTTTCCATCTGGCCGCCACCATGTTGCGCAGGTGGGCCAGGTTCAACGGCGTCTCGCGCCCCATCAGGATGAGGCGGCGGCGTTCCTTCAACGTGACGTCTGCAGCACGCGTCAGCAGGTTGTCGCCCAGGCCGTGCGCAATGGCGGCCAGCGACTTCATCGAGCAGGGCGCGACCACCATGCCGTGCGTGACGAACGAACCGGAAGCGATCGTCGCGCCGATGTCGCGCACGTTGTGGACCACATCGGCGAATCGCTCGACGTCGCCGCGTGTCAGGTCGAGCTCCTGCTTGAGGTTCAGGACGCCGGCCGGCGTGACGAGCAGATGCGTTTCGACGTCGGCGGCCGCGCGCAGCGCGTGCAGCAGGCGCACGCCATAGACGGCGCCCGATGCGCCGGTGATCGCGACGATGATCCGGCGCAAGGCGGCCGCCTGTCGGAGCCGATCAGACGACTTGGGCCTGCTTCAGCAGGTCCTGCAGTTCGCCGCTTTGGTACATCTCCATCATGATGTCCGAGCCGCCGACGAACTGGCCCTTGACGTAGAGCTGTGGAATCGTCGGCCAGTTGGCGTACTCCTTGATGCCCTGGCGCACTTCGTCGTCCTCGAGCACGTTGACGGTCACGAGGTTCTTCACGCCGCACGACTTCAGGATCTGGATCGCGCGGCCCGAGAAGCCGCACTGCGGGAACTGCGCGGTGCCCTTCATGAAGAGCACGACCGGGTTCTCGGTGACCGTCTTCTGAATGAATTCCTTCGCGTCCATGGCGTTCACTTCGCGGGAGAGGTGCAGCACAGTGTAGGAATCGCTCCGGGGGGCGTCAAACCGGGGGCACGGTTCGGATCAAACGAACCGGCCCGTGCAGGCGCGTTCGATGCCTGCCGCGTCGCGCACGGTTCGTACTTCGTCGAACCCGGCCCGCTCGAACAGCGCTCGCACGGCGGCCGCCTGGTCGTAGCCGTGCTCGACCAGCAGCCGCCCGCCCGGTGCGAGATGCGCGGATGCGCCGGCGACGATCGTGCGCAGACAGCGAAGCCCATCGCCGTGATCGGTCAGCGCATGCAGCGGTTCGAAGCGAAGGTCCGCCAGATGTGGATCGCCGGCGGCGACGTACGGCGGGTTGGCGACGATCGCATCGAAC
>JABWBV010000738.1 GCA_013359445.1 Anaerolineales bacterium
AACAGCAAATCCTGATCCGCTACGCGCGGCACCACGTCCTCAGCGCCCTCACCCCCGGCCAACACTATTCCGAAAAGGAAATTAACACCCTCATCAAACAACTGCATCTCGACGCCGCCTTCTTCCGCCGAAATTTTGTAGACACGGGCTATCTCAATCGCCACCCAGACGGCTCAGCCTATTGGCTGACCGAAAAACCAAACATGCCGAACCAGGAATTTCCCCATGCGTGACGATCAGACCCCCCAACTCCTCGCCTTTTTTAGCGCCATGGCCGACGCCAACCGCCTCAAGATCATCGGCCTGTTGGCTCAAGAGGACTTCAGCGTCGAAGAACTTACCGGCATGTTAAAGCTCAGCGCCTCCACCGTCTCCCACCACCTATCCAAACTCTCCAAAATTGGGCTGGTCAGCGCGCGGGCAGAGAGTTACTACAATGTCTATCATCTCCATACCGAAGTCTTGGAAACGATGGCCAAAAGCATCCTCGCCCAAGATACCCTGCCCAACGCCGTCGCCGATGTAGATATGTCAGCCTACGACCGAAAAGTCCTTGAAAGTTATGCCCAACCCGACGGGCGGCTTAAAACCATTCCGGCGCAACGTAAAAAACTGGAAGCCATCTTGCGCCACGTCGTCCAAACCTTTGAACCGGGCGTGCGCTACCCCGAAAAACAAGTCAACGAACTTCTCAGCCGTTTCCACGATGACACCGCCTCCCTACGGCGTGAACTAATTGGATACAAATTGCTGGCCCGCGAGGCCGATGGCAGTGCCTACTGGCGAACGCCCTAAATGAAAACCGACCTCATCCTCATCGGCCCCATTGGCACCGGAAAATCAACCCTCGGCGAATTGTTGGCCAAAAAACTGGGGCTTGCCCAAATCTCCATGGACGACGTGCGCTTCGATTACTACCAGGAAATTGGCTATGACCCAGCCCTTGCCGAAGAAAAGCGCAAAACCAACGGGATCTGGGGCGTTTACCCCTATTGGAAACCCTTCGAGGCACACGCGGTGGAACGTTTACTGGCAGACCATCAGGCTTGCGTGTTCGATCTGGGCGCGGGACATTCCGTATACGAAGACCCTGCCCTCTTCGCCCGAGTGCAAAAGGCCCTCGTCCCCTACCCGAACGTGATTCTCCTCCTCCCCTCTCCGGACAAAGACGAATCCATCGAAATTCTCAACGAACGCGAACCATTTCTGCGGAACACCACCCCCAACATCAACGCCCACTTCATCCATCATCCCTCCAACGAAACGCTGGCAAAAATCATCATTTACACCAAAAACAAAACCCCGGAAGAGACTTGCGAGGAAATCCTCCATACCATCACCCCTTGAAAAAAAGCCCTGAGCATCAGGGCTTTTTTTATCGCGCCTTCAAAGGGAGCGTCTCATCCCCGGCAAACAACCCGCCCAAACGCTCCGCCCGCACCCCCATCACTCGACTATTCGCAAAATATGGGAAATCGAACTCGATCAAATCCCCCGCCTTTTTACCGGGAATAGGCACCAGCCGCGCCGTCAGGGGTTTGTTCAACCGCAGGGAAAGCGCGGCCACGTCCAGCAGGATAGCCGCGAGCTGATCGGGGGGGATATCCCCCGGCAGGGGTACGGTGTCCAGCCCGGTTCCACATACGGTGGACATGAGCAAAAGATCGGTCACGGTCAGATGCCCGTCGGCGGCACGGGCGGCGAGTGTGGCATCTTCCAAGACGGGGAGCATCAACCCGTTGAACCCCGCGCGGGGGAACTGCGCCCGTTCGAGGGTGTTCACCAAAAAAGCCGCGGCCGCGGTCGAACCGTGCAATCCCAATGCGGGGACGCCCAATCGTTCGAGCGCAGTCCCAATCGAAAGCACTTCGGCAGGGAATGGGGCAAGGGTAAAGTCAATGCCCGTAAAGCGTATTCTGTATTGCGTAGATAGCTCCGCGGCGATTTGGGAGAGGATATGGGCGTGATGTTCGACCGCGGCGATCAGATTTTGCCGGGCCTCGGCCAGCGTGCGGGCGGATGAAAACGCCTCGACCGCGAGGTCCGCCGCTTCCGTGCCGAGTGCAAACGCGGGCGAACCCCCGCCAAAATACCCCGACGGGAAAAATGGTCCCCCCGATGGCACATTGGCGCTCGCAGTGAAGAAAAAGTTGCCAAACCCGTTCGGATCATGTGCCACGCACGCGTGGATCACCTCCGCCGCGGCCCGGATGGCAGGGAGCGATAACCCATGCGCCGCGTCCGCGATCATGCCTGAGGCGGAGACGTTTTCGGTGGCCTGGAAAATGTCCGGGAGCAGTTCGTAGTAGGGCAGGTGATCCGGTCCAACCGGGCCAATGCAAAGGTAGCCAAACCCCTGCGTGCGGGAGGCATTTTCGAGGGTTTGGGCAAAGTTCAGGGCTTCGATGCGGTTTGGGGTGGATAATAATTGGGGAAACGGAACCGTGGCAAGCCGGGTGGTTTGGACTTCGTACCCCGCGCGGGTAAAGGCGTCCTCGGCGGCACGGCGAAATTGTCCGGCTTGTTGGAGGAGGTTTTGATCGAGCGGCCAACTGGGGTTGAGGAAGGTGGTGATTGTGCGAAGTTTCATTTTGTGAATGGGTCAAGTGCGCTGGCGAACCACTTCAAACATCAAAATCCCCGCGGCGATGGCGACGTTGAGGGACTCGGTGCCCCCGGGCATGGGAATGCGGAGCGGGGTAGGGTGCAGGGCGGCGAGGTCGGCACTTGCTCCGTGGGCTTCTCCGCCGATCACTAAGGCCAGGGGCTGGGTGAAAGTGGTCTCGGTG